>JBDUDE010000751.1:0-17929 GCA_040003105.1 Mucilaginibacter sp.
GATAACGCTTAATGCCGGGCTAATCAGCTGGTACAGGCTAATGTTTTCCGGCTTATTATTAGTGCTAATTTTGGCGGCAAGCGGGCGGCTCAAACAAATCACTTTTAAAAATATACTGAAGATTGCATTTGCAGGCGCTTTCCTGGGCTTGCACTGGGTCTTCTTTTATGCGAGTATTAAGTATTCCAATATTTCGGTGGGCGTGGTTTGCTTTTCACTGACGAGTTTCTTTACCTCTATTTTAGCGCCGTTGCTTAACCGGAAAAAATTCTCAATTGCCGAGTTATTGTTGAGCGGGTTAACCCTATGCGGCATCGCATTGATTTTCGGGCTGGATGCACATTACCGCACCGGTATTATTCTTGGTGTAATATCATCATTGCTGGTAGCCTTTTACACCATATTTAATGAGCGGCTCACCAAGGTATTTGCAAATGAAACTATTACACTGTACACTATGTTTGGCGGCTTTGCGGGCGTTACCCTATTTTTGCCGGTATATCTTTACTTCTTTTCGGTTAAAATGGAGCTGCCTTCATTGCCCGATTTTGGCTATTTGTTGATACTGGCCCTGTTTTGCACGGTACTGCTTTACCTCATGTCGACCTATGCGCTGAAAACAATTTCAGCCTTTACCGTTAACCTGACCTTTGGCCTTGAACCCTTATACAGTATTATATTGGCCATCTTAATTTTTAAAGAAAACAGGGAGCTGACCGTCGGGTTTTATTGCGGCCTGGGATTGATAATATTGTCGGTGGTGTTGCAGATGGTGAGGGTGGCGGGGCAGCACAAAGCGCAGATATTAGCGGATTAATCTGATGACGCTGATGAAGAAAAAGTTTATCACAGATGTTGGCTGATGAAGCTGATGAAACAGATGCATGTTTGGATGTTTGATTAAGGATGTTGCAGAAGATGTTGATGCCTGTTTGAAAATTCAAATCGCCTGAAAATTGCCAGTTCCGTCCGCTTATATCTATATTTCCGTGTTGTCGAAAATTATCTGTTTCATCAGTTCCATCAGCTATCATCTGTGATTAAGAAAACAGCCATAGAGTTACCAGTTTACTATGGCAGTGCTGGTAGTTTGGTAATCGCTTGTATCTTAATATCCTTATAAAACACCTCCGCGCTAACTTGATGACATTGCCGATGGGCTGGCTCTGGAGTTTAGCTGGTCTTTTTATAATTGATAATCGCCCAGCAGTTAAGCACTACGGCAAACAAACCGATGGTGCCTAGCTGTTTTGCGATATCCTGAAACCCGCTGCCTTTTAATATTATCATGCGCATAACTTCTATCAGGTAGGCAACCGGGTTAAACTTTGTGACGAATTTGGCCCAGTCGGGCATGCTGTCGATGGATGTAAACAACCCGCCCATCAGGATAAATACCATCATGAAGAAAAACATCACAAACATGGCTTGTTGCTGGGTGTCGCAAAAAGTAGAAATCAGCAACCCAAAACCGGAGATGGCCAGCAGGTAAACGGCGATAAATGCATAAAGCAATAATATGTTCCCGAGGGGCGTAATGCCGTATATCAGCCAGGAAACTATCAATCCTAAGGTAAATACGATGTTGCCCAATATCCAAAAAGGGATAAGCTTGCCTAATATAAAATGATGTTTTTTAATCGGCGTCACATTTATCTGCTCGATGGTGCCAACTTCTTTTTCCTTTACGATGTTCAGCGCGGTTAAAAAGCCGCCTATCATGGTTACCAGTATGGCCAATATACCGGGCACCATAAATACATGGTAATTTAAATAAGGGTTAAACCAGTTTGATGATGCAATATTTATAGTTGGCTGCTGGTTAAATTTGCCTGGCTGCACCAGTTGCACCCGCACATCTGCATTGAAATTTTTGATGATGCCTGTTAAATAAACCCCGCCCAAATTGGCTTTTGTCCCATTGATGGCGTTCACCGCTATGAACAACTTTTGCATATCCTCGCGCACCAGGTTGCGTTCAAAACCGTGCGGAATTTCGAGGATAAGGTCGGCCTTATCGCTTTCAATCAGCTTAAATGCTTCCTTGAAGGAAAAATCGTAGCCGGTCAATTTAAAATACCCGGATGCAGTGATTTTTGAAATCAGCTTTTGCGAGTAAGAGGAATGGTCGTTATCAATAACCGCTATATTTACGTTTTTTACCTCGTAATTGGCAGCCAGTGGCAATATCAACAACTGCATTACGGGCATCACCATTACCATAACCAATATGGCTTTGTTGCGGAATATCTGCCTGAACTCTTTTTGCAGTAAAAATTTAATGGTCCTCATGACAGGCGTATTTTAAAGCTTTTTAAACTGATGATAAGCAACGCCACGGTAATTCCTGAAAGGATAAGCGTTTCCTTCCAGATGGCGTTAAAACCAAGGCCTTTTATCATAATATCCTTTACAATAATGTAGTACCATTTTGCCGGGATGATATTTGAAAACCATTGCAGCGGCACCGGCATATTTTCGATTGGGAACATAAAGCCGCTAAATAATATGGTTGGCAGCAGCATCCCCATCAGCGAAATAAGCATGGCCACCTGCTGTGAATTGGTTTTTACCGATATAAAAATGCCGATAGTAAGGCAGGTTATAATAAACAAAGTACTCTCGGCGAAAAGCAATAATAGGCTGCCATTCACCGGCACATCTAAAACAAACACACTCAATAATAAAATTGAAGCAACGTTGATAAGCGATAAAATTAAATAGGGGACAGCTTTTGACGTAATAACCAGCAAAGGCTTAAACGGCGATACCAGCAAAATTTCCATGGTGCCGGTTTCTTTTTCCTTTACTATGGAAACGGCCGTCATCATTACGCAAACCAGCATCAGCACCAACGCCATTACACCGGGAACAAAGTTTGACGCACCTTTAAGCTGCGGGTTATACAGCATTCGTATTTCGGGTTCGATACGGTAGGGGACTTTCGATGTTTTACTGAGCTGCGCCTGGTAATCCTGTATTACTGAGCTTACATAGCTGGTTAGCGTGGTGGCGTTATTCGGGTCGGATGCATCGGCTATTACCTGAATCTGGGCAGCGTTTTGATGCAGTAAATCAATGTTAAACCCGGCCGGGAAAATAACTGCCATCCGGATATCACCGCGTTTAAAAGCATCCTCCATTTGCCGGTGGCTCATTACCGTATGTACAATATCAAAATACCGGCTGGCCCCAATTTTGGTAATAATTTCTTTGGAGGCGGCATCGTTGGCCTGGTCCATTATCACGATGCGGCTGTTTTTTACCTCGTTGGTAAGTGCGAAACCGAATATCAGTATCTGCACTACCGGCATACCGAACAGGATGAGCAAGGTCTTCCGGTCGCGCAGCACGTGCGCAAACTCCTTTTTTATAAATACCAAAAACTGTTTCATTGCAATAGGTTTAATCGCCGCGTTTTGCGCCACGTGCCAGTTTATAAAACACTTCGTCCATCGTTTCCACCCCGAAGCTGTTTTTTAAATTACGCGGGGTATCCAGCGCTTTAATTTTACCATCAACCATCAGCGATATGCGGTTGCAGTATTCGGCCTCGTCCATGTAATGCGTGGTTACAAAAATGGTTACGCCACGGTCGGCAGCATCATAAATCAAATCCCAAAACTGGCGCCGGGTAACCGGGTCAACGCCGCCGGTTGGTTCGTCCAGGAAAACAATTTTAGGCTCGTGCAGCACCGCTACCGAAAAGGACAGCTTTTGTTTCCAGCCAAGCGGGAGGGAGGCCACCAATTTTTTTGCCTCGTGCCCGAGCCCAAGGTTATGTAGCAATTCATCACTTTTTGTTTTGATTTGTTTGTCAGTCAACCCATAAATTCCACCAAAAAACCGGATGTTTTCAATTACGGTCAAATCTTCATACAGCGAAAACTTCTGGCTCATATAGCCGATGTTCCGTTTGATCTGTTCGGTTTGTTTGTACACGTCGAACCCGGCGATAGTGGCGCTGCCCGATGAGGGGATCGAAAGCCCGCAAAGCATGCGCATAGCGGTGGTCTTCCCGGCTCCGTTGGCGCCTAAAAAGCCAAATATCTCGCCTTCTTCTACCTCGAAGGTTATCTGGTCGGTGGCAATAAAATCACCAAAGCGCTTGGTTAGTTTATCGGTTTTTATTACGGTTTCGCTCATGGGTTAATCCTTTAATAGTTTTATAAAGCTGTCCTCAATGGTTGCCCCGGTTTTTTTAAGTTCGATTCCGGTCAGCTTTTTTTTTGTGAGGTAAGATTTTACTTCCTCTAAATCGACAGCCTTGTTTTTAAAAGATCCATGCGCAAATTCGCCGAAGGAATAGCTGGCCAATACTTCATCATATCCATTCAGAATTTTTAAAAGTGCGTGCATGTTATCGGCTTTTATGGCGTAAAGCTGGTCAGGATAGGCTTTAATAATATTTTCCGGCGTATTTACGGAAAGGATTTTGCCGCCCTGTATTAGCGCAATCCTGTCGCAAAGGTTAGCTTCATCCATGTAAGGGGTGGATACTACAATTGTGATGTTTTGCTCCTTAAGCTGTTTCAGCATTTCCCAAAATTCCTTGCGCGATACCGGGTCGACCCCGGTTGTGGGCTCATCTAAAAACAGCACAGTAGGCTTATGTATCAGCGCACAGCACAAGGCCAGTTTTTGCTTCATCCCGCCGGATAGCTTCCCTGCGCGACGCGTTTTAAATGGCTCCAGCTGTATGTAGATATCTTTTATCAAATGATAATTTTCGTTAATGGTGGAATTAAACAGCGTTGCAAAAAAGTTAAGGTTTTCTTCGACGCTTAAATCCTGGTACAGCGAAAACTTGCCGGGCATATAGCCCACGCGACTGCGTATCTGGCTGTAATCCTTCACCACATCAAAGCCATCTACCATAGCAGAGCCGCCATCGGGCAATAACAGGGTAGTCAGCACCCGGAAGATGCTGGTTTTGCCGGCGCCATCCGGGCCTATCAGCCCAAATATTTCGCCCTGGTTTACTGAAAATGAGACTGCATCTACCGCGGTAGTTTGTCCGTAAACCTTGGTTAAATCCTTTACAATTACAGCCGCTTCCATTTTATAATTTTACTTCGCCGTACATCCCTATTTTCAGGTAGCCGTCGTTTTTTACCCTTATTTTAACAGCGTACACCAGGTTGGCGCGCTCGTCTTTAGTCTGGATGGTTTTTGGGGTAAACTCTGCCTTATCGCTTACCCGCTCGATAGTGCCGGGGTAGGTTTTATAGGTGTCTTTTGTATCATCAACCAGTACTTTCACCTGCTGGTTAACCTTTACATGCGAAATCTGGTCGCCGGTAATATAGGCCCTCAGGATAATGGAATTTAGTTCCGCTACTTTGTAAATGGGCTTGCCGTTTGTGGTTACTTCGTTTACCTCGGCATATTTGGTGAGCACGGTGCCATTTACGCCGTTTATGATGCGACATTTTTCCAGTTGGTCGTTTATCTGCTGTACCTGCACGTTTAGCGGTGAGGCCTGGTCGTTAAGGCTGGCCGATGTAATGCCTAAGGAAGACCGCTGGGCGGATATCTGTTTTTTAATAACAGCTACCTGCGAATTTGCATCATCCAACTGCTTTTGGGTGGCGGCATCTGCTTTTAAAAGGTTGGTAACGCGTTTCTGCTCCCGTTCGGCCTGGCGCAGCTGTTCCTGCAGGGCTGCGGTTTGGGCCGCTATATCGGGTTTGCCGCTCAAAACGGCTTTGGCCTGGGCCAGTAGTTGCCTCTTTTTAAGGTAGAGTTGCACGCTATCGATATACCCTATTTGCTGCCCGGCTTTTAATACCTGGCCCTCTTCAATATCAAGCTGCTTTATTGTTCCCGATGCTTCGGCGGATACAATAGTTTCCACAGCTTCAAATGTCCCTGATGCATCGTATTTTTCTTCGGATTTATTGCAGGCTGCCAGGCCTAATAGTAGTATTGCTGATAATATTTGTATTTTTTTCATGACAAGTTTTATTGTTGATTACCGGTTGTTGTTTGCTGGTTGTATTGCGACATTAATAATTGCGTTTGGTGCAGTATTTTGCTTTGGCGGGCCTGGTCCTCGGCGTTTACCTGGCTCAAAAAATCGTTGCCGTTGATAACGCCGTTTTCCAATTGCGCCATGGCGGTGGTTTTTACCTTGCCGCGCAGGTCGATGATTTCATCATCGCTGGCCAATAGTTGCTGGTATTTGCCAATCTCGGCGTCCTGCTGTTTTACGGTTAAATTGGTGTTAAACAGGAAGGTTTCTTTCTGCACGTCAAGGGTTTTACGGTTGATATCGATAAGCGCCCGATTTTTCTTAAGCGTATAAAAAACCGAGGGCGACCATGTTAAGCGGATGCCGCCGATATAATAAGCGTCCAAACTGTTGCTCAGCATATCAAGCCCGGGCCGGCCTACGCCGCCCTGTAGGAATAGTCCCAGCCGGGGCAGGGTTTTGGAGGTTAGTAGCTTGTTTTGCACATCCAGGTTTTTTGCCTGCTCATTGTAAACCAGCAGCTCTGGCCGGTTTATTTGTTCCGATACATTGATAGGTTGCGGTTTAGCCAAGGCAGTTTCGGAGGTTGTGTTGGTGCCTGTAAATATCCCCAGCATATCTATATAAGCCTTGCGCGATGCCTGTAGCTCGATGGTGCGCTGTTTATTCTTTAAAATATCTGCCTTTATTACATCACCGGTACTTTTAAAAGCGGTGCCATTTTTTATGGATGCTTCGGCCTTGTTGAGCCCCAGCTGCAAATCTTTTATCAGCAGGTTGTTTTGTTTTATTTGTTCATCAAGCAGCAGCACGCCGAAAAATAGCTGGTTAATGCGGCCCTTTAACTGGTACAGCTCGGCTTCCAACTGTTGCCGGTTAATGGCTCCGGTGGTTTTTTGCAATTGTTTTTGCTGCTCCAACTCGCCGCCGGTATAAAGCACCTGGTTAATTTCGCCGTAAGCCTTGTATTGGTCCTTACTTAAAGCGGGGATGTTAACACCCGGCACTTTAATGGGTATCTGCGTTACCGTTGATTGATAAGTAGCCTGCGCAGTAAAGCTCAATTGCGGCAGGTAGCCTTTTTGAATGTTATCGATGTTATATTCCGATGTTTTGTCAATCAGCTCGCGTTGTTTTATCAGCGGGTAGTTTTGTTCGGCTTGCTTGTAACAATCGGTAAGCGTTAGCTGCTGCTGCGATTGTGCCCTGCCAACAAAGGCCGTTGTCAATACATAAAAGGCACATAAAAATATTCGCTTTTTCATGTTGTATTAATTATTTAATATTTTGATTTAGTCATTTGATTAAATTTAAGGCAAATTTTTTTCCGTTACTCAAGCATTAATTTCATCCATTTGGGCACCAGTGTTTTACGGTCTTCCAGTAATTGGTTAAACATCTCGTCGCTCATCGCACCAGTTGAATGAAAAATTGGCTTCGCGATAAACGGAAATATCAGCATACCCAAAAAGTTAAGAAAAAGCTGCACCGGGTTTACACCGGGTTTGCGTTCGGCAAGCTGTTTTACAAAGTGTGATTTTAAAACAAATGTGTTCAGCTGTATTATTTTGCCAAAACGCTCGGGGTTGGTACGTATCTCGCTCAATACAAAAATCGGCAGGTCGGGGTTTTTTGTCAACATTTCAATATAGTTGACAGCCACCCAATCAATTTTTTCTTCGAGACTGGTGTTTGGGTCATTCAACGCGGGCGAAATAAATGCAAAAAGCTGCTGCACCTTTTCGGTCATGATGATTTCGAAAAGCTTTTCCTTACTGCGGAAGTAATAGTTTAAAAGTGCCAGGTTAAGGCCTGCCTGTTCGGCAATATCCCTGGTTTTTGTGGCGGCATAGCCTTTTTTGGTAAAAACAATGCGCGCGGCCTCCTTGAACTTTTCTTCGGTCGACAGGTTAATTTCAGCTTTTGATTGTTCGTCCATTTCTCTTTAGTATCCTTGACGGGACAAATGTAAATAGTATATTTGATTTAATCAAATACTTTAATCATTTGATTAAAATTAACAAACATAAAAAATCATTATTTGTCGTATATTTCAAACGTGATTAATTTCACCCATTAACAAACCCTGACCGTTCCAACGTTTTCCATTAAAGAATACGAGCTATGACTTTATCGAATATCCAATCACCGGGCGTATACATTAACGAGACAAACGCTTTCCCAAATTCCGTGGTCGGTGTTCCCACGGCTGTTCCGGCATTTGTCGGCTACACGCCCCAGGCATCGTACGAGGGACGGTCGTTCATCAATGTGGCTCAAAAAATAGCTTCGTTTGCCGAGTTCCAGGCAATTTATTGCTATCCGGACCCGCCCGCACCTGCGGCACCTGCTAAACAGTATAATCCGCAATATTACCTGGTTCAGCAAAAAAGTCAACCGACTGATAAAAATTATATGATTTTAAACGGCGCGTACTATTCCATTGTACCCGACCCTAACACTATCTATTACCTGTATAACAGTATCCAGCTTTTTTATCAGAATGGCGGCGGCAATGCCTATATAGTTTCGGTAGGTACTTATGGCCCGCCATCAGGAAATCCTATAACTACGGGAGCGCAATTAATAAATCCCAATGTTCGGTTAAATGACTTAACGGGCGGCCTTAATTTATTGCTGAGCGAGCAGGAACCAACCATGTACATTTGTCCCGAAGCTACCTTATTGTCAATCGCAGATAATTCAACCTTAATGCAGGAGATGCTGTTGCAATGTTCGAACAAGGGGACAGCGGTGAGTATTTTTGATATAATAGGGGGCAAGGCGCCCGACCCTATTCTGTATACAAATGATATTGTAACTTTCAGAAACGGCACCGGTGCTGTTGGCCTTGATTACGGTGCGGCATATTATCCTTTTATCGGGACAACTATTATGCAATCGCAGGATATTGATTACACCAATCTTTTCGATGGCGACGTATCGCAGTTGGCGCCAATCATTAACCCGGCCACAAACCCCGATCCTAATGTAGCCGCCATCCTGGATGAAATTCAAAACCCGGGTACGCCCCCTTTAACGGTTGCCCAAAATAATAACGCGCTGCTAAATGCCAGCCAAATCTACGGCCAGATCATTACCTTTATATTGACCGATGCTAATATATTGCCAGCCAGCGGCGGTATGGCCGGGGTTATAACCACTATGGATAACGAGGTTGGCCCGTGGCAGTCACCGGCAAATACCTCTATAGTTGGCGCTGCTTCGTTGCCGATTAATTTGAGTGACAGCGAGCAGGTAAATTTAAATGTAGATGCTGTTTCAGGGAAATCAATTAACGCCATCAGGTTTTTTAACGGCCTCGGTATTTTGGTTTGGGGCGCCCGCACTCTGGATGGCAACGACCAGGACTGGAGATACCTGCCAGTGCGAAGAACAATGATTTTTATTGAGCAGTCGTGCAAGTTAGCTGCTCAGGCTTATGTGTTTCAACCAAATGTAAAAAATACCTGGGAGGCCGTAAAATCAATGATTAGCAGCTTTTTAACGACCGTATGGAAAGAAGGAGGGTTGATGGGTGCCAGCGCCAGCGACGCCTTTTCGGTGGAATGCGGTTTAGGAACAACCATGACCGGCGACGATATTTTAAACGGATATATGAACGTTGTTGTAAAAGTTGCCGTTACTCACCCGGCTGAGTTTATTGTGATTAGTTTTCAGCAACAAGTGGCGGTTTCAAGTTAGTCTTAAGTCCATAGTCTTAAGTCGGGAGTCTTGCGAGTTGAATAATATTATCCCTGACTCAGGACTTAAGACTCTTAGCTTCCTGACTATTTTTCCCCAATCCCTTTTTCCTTTATCAGCTTATACATGCTCTCCGGGTCGGTAGTGGTGGCGGCGGTAGCATTTATTGCCCCGGTTTCGGTGATGATAATGGTATCCTCAATCCGCAGGTGTATTTTCACGTCTTTATCTTCTATTATTGGTTCCACGTTAAAAACCACGCCGGGGACAAACGGCTTGTCATAAGGACCGACATCGTGCACAGCCATGCCCACATAATGGCCTATGCCGCCCGGGAAGTATTTTTCGAACCCATGCCTGGCATACACCTTTTTTGCAATCTCATTCATGTCCTTAACCGTAATGCCGGGTTTCATGGCAGCAATAACCTGTTCTGATACATCTTTAATGCAGTTATACATGGCCAATTGTTTTTCGGTAAACTTTCCTTCAACAGGCCAGGTGCGGGTAATATCGGTCGAGTAATAGTTCAGTTCCGGCGCATAATCCATCATCATCACATCGCCGGCCTTTATGGTGTGGTTATTGGCATTATAGTGCCAGCTTAAACCGCGTTCGGCCGATGCGGCGATAGGGAAGTAGGATGGCCCCATAGCGCCTTCATTCTGGTAAACAAAATCGCAGGCGGCAACTACCTGGTATTCGTAAATGCCCGGGCGGGTAACGCGCATGGCCTCGTCAAAACCGTGCGCCCCTATTTTTCCGCATTCGCGGATGACGGCGATTTCTTTGGCATCTTTTACCCAGCGCATGGTATCAAGCGCAGGGGTAAGGCTTTTAATAGTTACCAGCGGGAAACGCTCTTTGATTTTGTTAACGAAGTTAGCTTCTTTTGATATCCGGCCGTCCCATGGGTCGCTCAGGCGGGTGTTGAGGAAGACTTCACCGCGGTCGCGGGTCATTTCAGCAGTTTCGCCGGGCGAGGTAACCAGGTAAAAGGTTTGATTTCCACCGGCCAGGCGTGCCAGTAAATTTGTCATTGCCGATTTAGGCAACACGCTGGTCATTTGGTATTCCTTTGCGGCATCCGGGCCGGGTTTTATCAGCGCTTCATCTTTTATATCAGCAAAACGCCCTTCGGGCACCAACAGGGTGGCAGTTTTAGTTCTGCCGTTCAATATCAATACCGAACTGGGGAACTCGACACCGGTTAAATAATAAAAATTATTATCCTGTCTGAATTTTATGTAGGCTTCGGTTGGTTCTGCGCCCTGAACAATGGCAATACCGTCGCCAATTTTTTCCATCAGTTTCGTGCGCCGGGCTGCAAAATCGGCAGGTGTAAAATATTTCCAAAGGCTTTGGGCCGATAAAAGCTCTGCGCCAAAAACCAGCGCCAAAAGCAACGTTAATTTGATTGTTTTCATGATGTTGAGCGGTCAGTTAATGTTTTGTATGATAAAAGGTATGGTAAATATATCACTATCAACGGAAAGAACAATCGCCGGGGAACGGAAAATACAATCGTTGAAAAATGTTTATATGTCCGTATCAGGCGGAACATGGCCTAACATGCGGCACATCATCACAATTTGACCTTTATGATGAAACTCGTGGGTAATTACATGGGTAAATAATCGCAGCGGGGTGAATGTCAATACCTCCTCATCCCAGTGAAGTGCGGTTATAGGTGTCTCCATTTTGCCATCAAAATTTTGCAGGAAAGCGGCCACAGTTTCATCAACTTTAGTATAAAGCCCGCGCAATTCCTCAAAAGTTGTAAATCCCGAATCCTTTATTGAACCATAAGGCTGGCGCATACAAAAGTAAGCCAGCCAGGCAAAATAACACGATGCAGTGTGTTCCATTAAGCTGCGGATGGTTTTGTTTTCATAAACTACCAAAGGGGTGTGCCAGTCGTCGCCAACTTCTGTCTCAATAAAATTTAACATAATGCCGCGGGGGCGTTGCAGTAATGCATATTGTTTTCTCAGCGTTTCTGTCATAGCGGACTAAAGCTAAAAAATATGATTTAATTAATCAACTGCACGAGGAGTGCGGGCCGGCAATTTTCATTTTCCGGCTATCCGTTTGCGGCGAAAATGTTTGTATTTAACCAGGTTGAGCTATTTGATTAACCCGAAAGTAAAACATTTAACCTGTGTGTTGGTTTAAAAGGTTCGTGTGCTATCACAGCTATGTTCAATTTTTTATATAATACTTATACGCTAACGTGCAATTCAACTCCCTAAATAAAAAGCGTTTCCTGTTAAAATCTCTGCTAGTATTATTTTTTATCAGTATAGGTGGAGCGGCTTACAGCCAGGTTATCACTCCTGCAGATTCGCTTAAAGAAGATTCATTACGGGCCAAAACTTTAAAGGAAAGAAGGCGTACGGATAATTTAAGCAAGCAATATGATTTTGGCGATTTAACCCGCAATATCCTTCACCCTAAAAGAAAAGCAGACAGTCTGCACCGTGGTTCGGGTATAACGATTGTACCCAATATAGCGGCTAATCCAACCATCGGCGCTCAGTTGGGTATCAAGGCGGTAGCGGGCCGAAGATTAGGCAACGACCCCAACACGTTGTTGTCTGTCGCGGCAACATCAGCTTCTATCACCAGCAAAGGGATTATTTATTTTTATGTAAACCATAACATCTTCACGCCGGGTAATAAATGGAATTTCCAGGGGAATTTTGTAATTGCGAAAACTGTTAGCCCCGATTTTGGCCTGGGAATAGGCCGGCCCGACGATGGCGGGACTGCCGCTGAAAAGGTATTGGCCGACGCGGCCCGCAAAGGCTACGCAATTCATTCCTACTACTTTAACATCAGGGAAAAGGCGTACAAAGAAGTTGCGAAAAATCTTTTTTTAGGAGCCGGCTTATCGTTTGAAATAAGACGGAAAATTACCGTTAAGGATACCACTAATAATGCTACGCCGTCAAGCGTATACAACAACGAGCATGGCTTTCCGCAGGATCATTATTCGGCAAACGGTTTTCTTTTTAATGTTCAATATACCACACGTGATAACCCAAACCGCGCGTACAGTGGTATTTATTTTGATGCAGGCTTCCGGGTTAACCAAACATGGATAGGCAGCACAAAAAATTCCGTACAGGTTACCACCGATTTCAGGAAATACATCAGCCTCTCCGATTCCAGCCCTGAAACCGTCCTTGCATTCTGGAACTGGGGCTCGTACCTGCTAAGTGGCAGTATACCGTATCTTGAATTGCCCGGCACAGCAAGAGATGGAACTTTCAGAAGCGGCAGGGGTTACACCTCGCAATATTTTAAAGGTACGCAGTTTAATGATACCGAGGCCGAATTTCGCTTCCCTATATTGGCCAATAAATTTATCAGCGGTGTTGTTTTTGGCAGCATGCAAACGGGCAATGATGAGCATGGTACCAAACTGTTCCAGGTATTTCAACCGGGTTACGGCGGAGGATTGCGGGTGTTGTTTAATAAAGCCACCCGCACCAACCTGGCGCTCGATTATGCATTCGGTAAATTTGGAAATAAGGGCTTCTTCCTTAATTTGAACGAATCGTTTTAAAAGCAAAGAATTGCGTTAATTATCCAATAATTGTGCAATCTTCCCAGGTTCGGTTAAAAAATGCTGTAAAACGATTCTCCATAGATATTTGTCTGCGGTTTTTACGCATCTTCTTCACGTATTTCCCGCAATGCAATTGAGGGTTATCCACATACTATTCAATAAACGCTTCTGCTAATTTTATCAAACCTAATTACACATCCTTTACCGAAGGTTGTACCTGATTACATTTAAACTATTCCACGAAATATTTTGGAAATTGCTCGTGTGTAATTAACTAATAAGAAATATGCCATTAGTAATTTTGATAAATTATTTTAACTAAAAAGACAATTTTGATTTGGTAATAATATCATAACACTTTGTTAATAATGAAGTTACAACATTCAGTTATTTAATTATACGTTTATAGGTAAATATTATTTTTTTCATAAAAATTTCATTTTCTTAAATATTAATTTTAATTTCAACCTATACTTAAACTTAGAACCTGTGAAAACGACCCCTACGCCTGCAACTATTAACATCTATCGCCCTTTGTTGCAGGCACCCAAGTAATCTTCTAAGTTGAGCAATTAACACCCGTTGTGCTGTAATCACATATACCATATGTGACTGAGGAGGCGAAGCTCTACTCGGTTTTCAGCACCCGGTAACACCCGTTGTGCTGTAATCACATACACCATATGTGACTGAGGAAGCGAAGCTTTACGCCGTTTTTAGCGCTGGGTCATTTTGTCGCCTTTTATTTAGTAAATAATTTTCCTGCGGTCCATCATTTTTTACACATCAAATTATAACAGATATGCCAGTTCAAACTACTTATCCGGGGGTGTACATCGAAGAAATACCGAGCGGGGTGCGCACCCTTACCGGTGTGGCCACTTCCATTACGGCTTTTATCGGCAGGGCTCTCAGTGGCCCCGTTAACGAGCCTACAATCGTAAACAGTTTTAGCGACTATGAACGAAGTTTCGGCGGATTATGGATACCAAGCACCATGAGCTATGCCGTGCGCGACTTTTTTTCGAACGGCGGCAGCCAGGCCATCATCGTGAGGGTTTTTAATGAAACAGGAATAAACCCGGGGATAGCGTCATTCGTGTTGCAAACCGGCATTGCAAGCCCGGTAGACGGCCCTTTTACGCTGGTGGCCACAAGCCCCGGCTCGTGGGCAAACAACCTGCTGGTATCTATCGATTACAATACGCAGGATCCTACAGCACCGCCCACATCGCCGGTAACGCCCGGGGTTAACGATCCATTCAACCTCACCATTTTTATGCAAAATAGCGATGGCAGTCAACCCACAATTAAGGAAAAATACCTGGGTGTGAGCGTGAACGCCAACGATGTACTTTACCTGCCCAGGGTATTGCAGCAACAGTCGGCGCTTTTAAATGTTAAGAAAAACGGGTTGGGTAAATGGATTGTTGAAGGCAGGCCGGTAGTGGTCGACAAAAAAACTCCGCTACCGGGTAATGACGGCGACGTACTTACTTTCCAGGACTACGAGGGCGACGAAGGCAACAAGACAGGGATGTATGCATTGATAAAGGCCGATTTGTTTAATATACTTTGCATACCGCCGGCCGAACGAGGCAGGGATACCGCTGTAACTACTTATCAAAAAGCGATGAAGCTTTGCGTTGACAAACGCGCCATGCTGCTTGTTGACCCGCCAATTGCCTGGGGCAGTTCGCCGGCAACCGCAACCGCCAACGCGTTGGCCGGTTTAAGCAGCTTAGGCCTTAGCGGCACTTATGCCCGCAATGCGGCCTTGTATTTCCCATGTGTGATAGAAGCTGACCCGCTGCGCAATAACCAGACCGATACTTTTGTGCCAAGCGGTATTGTAGCCGGCATAATGTCGAGAACCGACACTACCCGGGGCGTATGGAAATCGCCTGCCGGTATTGACGCGGCCTTAAACGGCATACAGGGATTGCAGGTATCGCTTACTGACGCCGAAAATGGCCAGATGAACCCGCTAGGTATAAATAACCTGCGCACCTTCCCGCTGGCAGGCAGCGTGGTATGGGGTGCACGTACATTACGTGGCGCCGACCAGTTTGGCGATGATTACAAATATGTGGCCGTTAGGCGCACCGCTTTGTTTTTAGAGGAGAGCCTTTATCGCGGCACGCAATGGGTAGTTTTTGAACCTAACGACGAGGCGCTTTGGGCCCAGATAAGGCTGAATATAGGCGCATTTATGCAAAATCTTTTCAGGCAGGGGGCTTTCCAGGGTACTACGCCAAAACAGGCCTACCTGGTAAAATGCGACTCGGAAACCACAACCCAAAACGATATAAACAACGGGGTGGTAAATATACTGGTTGGCTTTGCTCCGCTTAAGCCGGCTGAGTTTGTAATAATTCAAATCCAGCAGCTTGCTGGGCAAATAGACGTTTAAACCTAATAATTAGAAAATTATGGCACAATTTACAGTAAACGCCCAGCGCTTCGATCCTTACAAAAACTTCAAGTTCCGCATTAAGTGGGATAACCAATATGTTGCAGGTGTAAGTAAAGTTGGCGGGCTAAAAAAAACAACCGAGGTTGTTAAACACCGCGAGGGCGGCGACCCGAGCAGCAGCCGCAAATCGCCGGGCCGCACCGAATATGACGCAATTACCCTTGAACGCGGCGTAACACACGACGTTAATTTTGAGCAGTGGGCCAACAAAGTATGGAATTACGGCTCAGCACTTGGTTCGGAAGTATCCCTGAAAGATTTCCGCAAGGAAGTACGGATTGAGATGTATAATGAGGCCGGTCAGCTGGCCATTGCTTACAACGTGCACCGTTGCTGGGTATCTGAATACCAGTCGCTGCCCGATTTGGATGCCAACGCCAATGCGGTAGCTATTCAGCATATTAAATTGGAAAACGAAGGCTGGGAACGCGATACCTCCGTTACTGAGCCAAGCGAGCCAAGCTATACCGATCCAGCAGCTTAATATCGAAAAGTAAACTATGCGTACCCTCAATTCCATCGAATTGCTCCGGGTTTGGGAGGATGGAATACATTTTACATTAACCGAAAGGTCGCTGCAGCTGTTAAGCATAGCTTGTGGCGTGCCTGACCTGAACAAAGTGGCCGACTGGAGCATTGGCGAACGCGATGCCCGGTTGCTGCAGTTGCGGGAATGGATGTTCGGTTCGCGGTTGTTGAACAAAGCAAATTGCCCAAAATGCGGTGAGTTGCTGGAATGGACAACCGAACTGGAAGACATCCGCTTACAGGCGCCGCAGCAACAAACACTGCCGCAAACTTTTGAGTTGGATGTAGAAGGTACGCATATAAGTTTTCGCCTGCCCAACAGTCATGATGTTTTCCGGGCTACATCCGACCCTTCGTACTCCGCCAATCCGCAGAAGTTGATTGAAGAATGCGTTATCGCTGTTGATGGCGAACTAGCTATGCAGGATTTACCGGCAACTGCCTGGGACATGCTGGAACAAAAGATGGAAAAGCTTGACCCGCAGGCGGATATCCAAATGGCTTTAACCTGCCCGGCTTGCGCACACGAATGGTCCGCAAGCTTTGATATTGCAGGATACTTGTGGACCGAAGTTGACAACTGGGCAAAGCATGTTATGCAGGAGGTTTATTTGCTGGCGCGATCGTTCCATTGGTCGGAGCAGGATATATTGAAAATGAGCCCGCGGCGCAGGCAGCTTTATATTGAAATGATAAGCTGATGAAAGGTTTTGCAAGCAATTTAATAAGCAGGCACATGCATACGGAGGGGAATATTATCCCCCGTTTACGTGGCCGGTTTGAGGCGGAGCAAAATTCTTTTCGTGAGGATGTCAATCCTGCACCGGTAAATTCGGTAGATACTTTTTCGGAGCGGACCAATGCAGATGAAAGACAGGGGCCGGATGCGGATACCGAAACATCAACCTACCGGCCGGTAATTAACACTACCCGGCGCGACAGCGGGATAATGCAGCAGCCAAATCCACAACCCGAACCGGAATCACCTGCCCAGGTAAGCTTTAGTGCTGCCAAAGCTGCGTTTAAAAGACCTGCAACGTTTGAAGTTGGCCCGATTGGTGATGATTTTGACCCCGGTAACAAAGAAAACACAACACGGAATGAACCGGTTTCACCCGGTAAGCGGCAAAATGCAATGCCTTATCAGCATAACTTCAACACAAATACTCCATCTAACCCGGTAAATAGTAGCGACGGCCGCCTTGTTTGGCCTAAACGCGATATGCCGGAAGCCGACAGGAAAACCGCGTTGTTCGCCGGAAAAAGAAAAAGTGGCGCTGCGCCCGAAAGTATCGGCGTAAAGGACGGGCCAACAAGCGTGAGGGTAAATGAAGGTGTGCAACCCGCAACTGAATTTAAAAGCTTCAACACCGGCATGCAGAACGGTATCAACACCGTAACGCCCCAGAGTACGGGCAATGGCAATTTGCGCGATGGCGGTCAAAAGCCTTTGCAACAAACAGCGCAGCCGGTTATAAAAGTAACTATCGGGCGTATAGAGGTTAAGGCGGTACATCCGCAGGCTCCTGCAGCCCTGCAGCGCCGCGAGCCGCAGAAGCCTATGCTTACGCTCGACGATTTTTTAAGTCAACATAAACGTAACGGACAATGAGTTCAGCACTGGCAATAGCATCGGTTACACAGGTTCTAAGGGATTTGTTAAACAATGGAA
>JBDUDE010000966.1:0-5293 GCA_040003105.1 Mucilaginibacter sp.
TTTTGAGCGGGTACCAGTTCTTCCAGTGCTGTTTTAATTTCCTTCTCCATCTACGCCAAGCCCCATAACATTAAACCCGCCATCAACAAAATGAATATTACCTGTAACTTTTTTTGATAAATCAGAGAAGTAGTACAGCGCTGCATCGCCAACGTCCCCCGCATCTATATTGCCGAGCGGGGCAGTAAATTTGCCCATTTTACGCAATTTGCGTACACCGAAGATGCCGCCGGATGAGGTAGTCATCACTAGTCCCGCCGAGATGGCGTTCACCCGTACACCCGTGCCCCTGAAATGGCTGGCAAGGTATATCATGATATTCTCGAGCGCGGCCTTGCAAATGGCCATGCCCGCATAACCCGGGAATACCCTTTGCGATGCGTTGTAAGTTAGCGTTAAAATAGATGCTCCCTTTGCCAGCAGCGGCGCCGCCACACGCGCAACACGCAACAGCGAATAAGCGCTGATGTTAAACGCGTCCATGAAATCATCAAAAGGGATATCGATATATGACGGCGCAGGTTCATTGCTACCAGGTAAGCTGTAACACATAACCGACTGGCTGCCAAAAGCTACACCATGCAGTACATAATCTATCGGGCCGGCGGTATCATAAACCATCCGCATGAAAGCGCTAATCTCCTCTTCTGACCTTATTTCAACCTGGGCGGATAAAGCCGTATCCATGCCGTTTTGCTGCATCAGGTATAAAACTTCGTTTTTGGTATCGGCAACGTAGCTTAGTGCCACTTTGCAACCCGATTTATGCAATTTTACGGCAATATCGTACGCGATAGAACTCTCGTTCCGTACGCCGAATATTACTGCAACCTTATTTGTATTATCTATCATCCCTCGAAACTGCCATGGCGCTGTTGGTGCCGCCAAAACCATAATTTAAACAAACTATTTGGTTAATCTCTTTCTCTACAATTTCCTGCGAAATTAAATGCCGGTAAGCTGCCGCCGGTTTGTCTGATCCTTGCCAGCCTTCTTTTTTTTGGAAGTTTTCCGGCTCGGTATTTAACTCATCGGAATTGATGCAAGGCAATACTTTTTGGTTTTTAAGCATCAGCAGGGTTGCGATAAACTCTACCGAACCTGCAGCCCCAAGCATGTGTCCGAATTGCGCCTTTGGGGCAGCTATATGGTAACCTTCTTCACCCAGGGTATCCACCACGCTTATTAACTCCAAAATATCGCCTACAGGGGTTGCTGTGCCGTGTACTTTAACCACTTCGGGTTTAATATCGGCATCGGCCATCAGGCCTTTCCATAATCGGCGCTGCCCGTCGTACGATGGATAAAACATGTTGCCGTCACCGTCGGAGTTATTAAAATAGCCATCAATAACACCTAATATGTTTGCACCGCGTGCCTTTGCCATTTCATATTCTTCCAGTGCCACAATACCGGCGCCAAATGAACAAACAAAACCATTACGTTTTACATCAAAAGGGCGCGAACTTTGCCCGGGCGCAAAACCCTTGCTTAAAACCTGCATAGCATCAAAGCCGATGAAGGTTTCCAGCGCCGTACCTTCAACACCGCCGCAAATAGCGCGATCCTGTAAGCCGAATTTTATTAAGCGATAGGCATATCCTATATTGCCGAGCCCCGTAGCACAGGCAGATATGATAGATTCGCAAACCCCTTTATTTCTAATCAGGCACGATACATTGGCAGCCTCACGGTACGACATGGCCCTGTCAACTGTATGTGAACCGGCCATGCGGGTTTTTTTGCCCAACTCGTAAAATGCATGCCATGCATGGCGCGATACCACATTGCCACCGCCACCTGATGCAATTACCACCCCGGTTTGTTCCGATTCGGTTTCTTCCTTCGTCCAACCGGCCATTTCGATAGATTCCAATGCGCCTATCATTGCCCAAACGCAACCCAAATCGGCAGTAGCCAGGTTAAGGTCAGGTATACGGCCAAGATGGTCGACGTAGGTTTCGGGCCATTCGGTCTCGGGCACCGGGTGAATGGCTTCCAAATTCATTTCGGGCTCGGTAATATAGCCGGCCACTGTGGAACGGATTTGCTTGGGGTATTGCAGCGCCTTGGGCCATTCGCGTATCAGGCTCTGGCTGGTAAATAATTTTTTATCAAACTCCTCCAATCCTGAACAGGTAGGAAAAGCCCCGCCCATACCAACAACTGCCACTCTTCGTCCTGCTACACTCATAAATTATTTATTTGTTCCGCTCTTTAACCATAATAATCAAATCGATAACATCCTTTACTTTCGAACCCATACGGTCGATGTCCTCATCTTCAAACTCGATATCGAATTTTTGCTCAACCTTGGCCGCAATGTTAATCAGCTCTGTCGATGGGGTGTCCATATCTGTTAAAAAATCGGTTTCTTCGGTAACGCCCTCTAATTTTGCAGGGTCAATTGTGCGCACGGTGCGCAGTACTTCCAGTAAACCTTCAAGTATCTCTTGTCTTTCGGTTGCCATATTATGCTAATTTGTTAAATTGTTCTATCAGTATTGCCCGGCCGGTAATGTCGTGCAGTTCGGCCACTTTTACAAAATCTTTGCTAATATCATACTTTAATAATCTTTCCTCGGTAAAATCACTAAAATATTCATCCAGGTCGAGTCCTTTGGGTACGCGGTAAATACGGCCGTCGCAAACCATTTGCCGCCATTTCCAGAACGTTATGTTGCCGATACTGATAAATGTATCGCCCAACTCCAGGTAATTCTGAAAGTTTACGTTGCCGATGCTGATAAACGCTGGTACAAAGTTATCCCTCAATACATCGGGCAGGCAATTTTGTTTGCGGCATTGCAGGAAAGTAGCGCACGAGACGATAGTTGCCTGGGCGAAGGCTTCTACCTGGTCGACACCGCGGAATACGTTAAAATGGTCCTCCACATCCCGTTCGGTTGGGGAATAACTGGCTACGATGCCTTTATTCGGCGAATGCCAATGGTAGGCGTTTACCAGTCGCTTAGTCGGGCCGTGCAGCAGCAAATTCGCCGGGTCGATACCGACAAGGTTGCCCTGCTGGATAGTGTCAAAGTAACCTGCTTTTTCTTCGTCTGTCATATTAAGCCGCCGTTGATATGGATATTTGTGCCGTTAATGTATGATGCCTTGTCTGATAGCAGGAACTCAATTGTATCCGCCACATCATCAACCCTTCCAAATCGCTTAGCCGGTATCATATTAAAATATTTTTGTTTAATGGCTTCAGGTATGCCGGCGGTCATATCGGTTTCAATAAAACCGGGTGACACGCTTAATACCCTTATTTTATGCTCGGTGTTTGTTGCCGCCGCCTCCTGCGCCAACGAGCGAGACAGCGCTGCCAGCCCCGCCTTAGTAGCTGCGTAAACCGACTGAAACGCATTGCCGCTTTCGCCAACCACCGAGCTGATATTGATAATAACGCCCTCCTGTGTAAGGCTGAATATTTTCATGGCCGTTTTGCAAATCAGGATAGGTGCCTTTAAATTAACATTCAGCATGGCATCAATTTCGCGCTCGGGCTGATAGTTTAGGGGTTTGTCGTATGTTACGCCGGCATTGTTAATTACGCCATATAGGTCGCCGTGCTCTTTCTTAAGCTGCTTGCAAAAAGTGTTGATAGCCTCGGTATCCGAAAAATCGGCGCATAAAATGTGGCTGCCCGGTATAGCTTCCGTAAAGCTTTCGGGTTTTGATGCGTGTAATATTAAAGTATATTGGCCTGATAGCTTTTTCGATATGGCCAGCCCTAAACCCTTACTGGCGCCGGTAATTAATATTTTTCTTTTCTCCATCAGGAAGTGTTAGTGATTAGAGGTTGAAGATTAGCGGTTAGGTTAACAAATCGTTAAGCCTAGTCTGAATCTTTACAGCAAATATGTTGATTTATAATAATAATTTCGGCAAGTTGTTTTAATATTTGACCCGTAAATAGTGAATCGTGAGACTTACGAAGTTTAAAAAACTTCGTAAGTCTTCCATAAACTAAGAAGTATGTTTCGTAAGTATTTTATTTTCAGTATTTTATATTTGATAATGCTGCCTATTTTAGGGTTGGCACAGCAGACAAAATCCTTCAAAATTGTTCCTCTCGGCGTAAAAGGCGGAGCTGATGAAAGCAACCTGTCGGCCTATATGGTGGCGGCAGCCGGCACCAACGATTACATTTGCTTTGATGCAGGCACACTGCACGCCGGTATTGAAAAGGCCATCGCCAATAAAGTATTTAATCTGCCTGTTGAGCAGGTATTAACAAAATACATCAAAGGGTATTTTATCTCGCATGCCCACCTCGACCATGTTGCAGGATTGATTATCAATTCGCCCGATGATACCGCTAAAACTATCTACGGCCTGCCCAGCACATTACAAACCATCAAAGCCCACTATTTTACCTGGGAAAGCTGGGCCAATTTTGCCGACGAAGGCGAGGCGCCGTTGTTGAAGAAATACCATTACCAGCCGCTATCGCCCGATAGCAGTATCGCCATAAAAAACACGGCAATGAGTGTTACTACTTACCCGTTGAGTCATTCAAACTTAATCAGCACCGCGTTTTTGGTGAGAAGTAACGATGCCTATATTTTGTATTTAGGTGATACCGGCCCCGATGAGATTGAAAAAAGCGATAAGTTGCATGAATTATGGACAGCCATTGCCCCCTTGATTAAAAGTAAAAAGCTGAAAGCAATAATGATTGAAACATCATTTCCAAACGCACAGCCGGATAAAACGCTGTTCGGTCATTTTACCCCAAACTGGTTGATGAAAGAAATGGATAACCTTGCGGCATTAACAGGAGTTGGCGCGTTGAAGGGATTTGATTTGGTGATAACTCACGTAAAACCATCGCAGGTTAATATTGGAAAAATTAAAGCGGAAGTAAAAGCGGGGAATAAATTGGAGTTTAATTTGATATTTCCGGAGCAGGGGAGGATGATTGATTTGTAAATGTAGTAGACGCGATGCTTCGCGTCTCCCGCTGATAGGTAACGAAGATGTTTTTTGTACATTGTTCCGGTGCAAAATGTCGTTTCGAGACGCAAAATATTGCGTCTCTACGTTAAATCCCTTTTCCCATCCACAATCTCGTTCAACCCACCTTCATTTACCAATTTAAAACTTTTCCCATTTACCTCAATTAAATTACCCTGCAAAAACTCCTGTGTTACTTTAAAAAAGGTTTCATAAGCCACACCTGCGTATGAGGCTATGTCCTGCTTTGGCAGTTCGATAGCGATATATCCGCCGGCATTAACACCAAACTGTTTTTTTAACGATAGGAGCGCCTGGGCAATGCGCT
>JBDUDE010000552.1:0-5292 GCA_040003105.1 Mucilaginibacter sp.
AGTTTTACCTACACAGTTGGCGCCACCTTAAAAGGCTTCACATCTACTGATTCCCAAATGCCCTGGGTAATATAAGGCTCATCCTGCTTCCATGCTTCCAGTTCTTCTTCGGTTTCAAATTGCATTACCATAACCGAGCCTATCATTTTGCCAACATCGTTTAAAATTGCCCCGCCAAAAATATAGTTGCCGTTTTTTCTCATTTCGGCGCCTTTATCCAGGTGATGCGGGCGAACTGCCATCCTTCGGTCTAAAGCGCCGGCATCGGTAAAATCGTACCCGGTAATCAAAAACTGTTTCATGTTTATTTAATTTACGGTCAATGTATTAATTTGCCGTAGCTTTAAAAAAACAATCGCAAAATAAAAAATAAATAATAACTGTAAGTTTTACATTTTTTACAATATTTGCAATTCAACCAATTACTAATACTAAATGAAGCAATCTCTTACGCAGGAGTTTAACAGGATATTTAATAAAGAACCTGAAAACGCCTACTTTTCGCCAGGACGTGTAAATTTAATAGGCGAGCATATTGACTACAACGGCGGCCTGGTAATGCCATGTGCCATAACTTTTGGTACTTATTTACTGGTATCGCCAAATAGAGATGGCATTTTCAGGTTCAGGAGTTTAAATTTTGACGATAAACTGGATATAGCTGTACAGGATAGCTACAGTAAAACCGACGAATTTTGGTTTAACTACCCGCTTGGTATAATTGAGTATTTTTTAAAAGATGGTCACCCGGTTTTAGGTTTAGATATGCTTTTTTATGGCGATATACCTATCAGTTCCGGCCTTTCTTCGTCGGCGTCTATCGAGGTGGTTACCGCTTTTGCGCTGAACGATATGATGGGCAGTGGTTACAGCAAGCTTGATTTGGTAAAGCTGGCAAAATCGGTAGAAAATAACTTTATAGGCGTTAACTGCGGCATAATGGACCAGTTTGCAGTTGCCTTCGGCGAAAAAAGCAAAGCCCTGATGCTGAATTGCGACACGCTGGATTATAAGGCTGTTGACAGTAATTTGGGCGAGTATATTCTGGCGATAATAAATACCAACAAGCCCCGCAAACTCGCGGAGTCAAAATATAACGAGCGCGTGCAGGAATGCCAGTCGGCTTTAAAAGCCCTTCAGCAGGAATTGGATATTAACAACCTTTGCGATATAGACACTGATACCTTTAACAAGCACAGTCACTTAATTACCGATGAGGTGGTTTACAAACGCGCTAAGCACGTAATTGAAGAAAACGACCGCGTTAAACTGGCGGCGGTTGCTTTAAGCCAAAACAACCTGGATGAATTCGGCCGGCTGATGTATGCCTCGCACGATTCGCTGCGCGATTTGTATGAGGTTAGCGGGATAGAACTGGATGCTATAGCAGAATACAGTAAAACCGATGCAAATGTGGCAGGAGCACGCATGACAGGCGCTGGATTCGGCGGCTGCGGCATAGCTTTGGTTAAAGAATCGGCTTACGAAGATTTTAGCAAGAATATTACAGGTTATTACACAAATAAAATTGGTTACGCACCTTCAGTTTACCGTTCGCTTATTGGTGATGGGGTGGGGGTGTTGGAGTCCGAAAGTCGGTAAAGTCCGGAAAGTCCTAAAGACGCTGCAAGAAAGCCGCGACAGCTTTTCGCGCTAACCTTTCGCTCTTTGCCTTTCGCCTTTTACCTTTACGCCAGATGAAAAAACTAAAACTCGACGAACTAAACCGTGCATCTGTGGCTGAATTTAAGGCGATGGAGAAATTCCCGGTAGCGGTAGTGCTTGACAATGTACGGAGCATGCACAACATCGGCTCCATTTTTCGTACAGCAGATGGGTTTGCTGTTGAGCAGGTTTGTTTGTGTGGCATAACCGCTTGTCCGCCACATCGCGAAATAGAAAAAACCGCACTTGGCGCCACGCAATCCATCAACTGGAAATATTTTGAAACACCATTACAAGCTGTTGAGCAATTACGCAGCGAAGGCTATACCATTATCGCCGTTGAGCAAGCCCAAAACAGCACCATGCTTAACGAATTTTCAGTAACCTCTAATGCTAAATATGCTTTAATTTTTGGCAATGAAGTGAATGGCGTAAGCGAAGAAGTGATGGCAAATATTGATGCCTGCATCGAAATTCCGCAGTTTGGAACAAAACACTCTTTTAACATCGTAGTATCAGCCGGGATAGTGTTGTGGGATTTCTTTTCGAAGATGGCTTTTTAGATCATGGTTAATAGTTCATGGTTCATAGCCGGAAGGTTTCGGGCAAAAAAAACGGTTCATAGTTCAAAGCAGAAGTGATTTCTACCATGAACTATGAACCATTAACTATGAACTTCATAGCTGCTACCATGAACTATCAGCCATGAACCATGAACTAAAGATGTATCACCTCGCCATACGCATCAGCGGCGGCTTCCATAATGGCCTCGCTCATTGTTGGGTGCGGGTGTACAGATTTTATCATTTCGTGGCCTGTGGCTTCCAGCTTGCGAGCCACAACAACTTCAGCAAGCATTTCGGTAACGTTATGGCCAATCATGTGAGCTCCTAAAAACTCGCCGTATTTGGCGTCAAATATCAGTTTAACAAAACCTTCCTTAGCACCGGCAGCACTGGCCTTGCCCGATGCCGAGAATGGGAATTTACCAATCTTAAGTTCATAGCCCGCAGCTCTTGCAGCTTTTTCGGTGTAACCAACAGAGGCAATCTCTGGCGAGCAATAGGTACAGCCCGGGATGTTATTATAATCAAGCGGGTGCGGATTTTGCCCGGCAATCTTCTCTACACAAATAATGCCTTCGGCCGATGCCACGTGGGCAAGCGCCTGGCCTTTAACAATATCACCAATGGCATAAACGCCTTCAACGTTGGTGCGGTAATAATCATCAACCACAACCTTGCCGCGGTCGGTTTGTACGCCGTTTTCTTCAAGGCCAATCCCTTCAAGGTTTGTTGAAATACCCACTGCCGATAAAACTATCTCAGCTTCAAGTGTTTCGGTGCCGGTTGCAGTTTTAACCTGCACCTTGCAAACGTCGCCACTGCTGTCAACCGACTCAACATTCGAGCTGGTCATGATGTTGATGCCTTGTTTTTTAAGCGTACGTGCCAGCTGTTTCGAAACTTCCTCGTCCTCAAGCGGAACGATATTATCCAAAAACTCAACTACAGTAACTTTTGTGCCTATAGCATTATACACATAAGCAAACTCAATGCCTATAGCGCCCGAACCAACTACAATCATCGATGCCGGTTTTTTGGGCAGCACCATGGCCTGGCGATAGCCGATTACTTTAACACCATCTTGCTTTAGATTTGGCAACTCGCGCGAGCGGCCGCCTGTAGCTAGTATAATATGTTTTGCAGATACGTCGGATGTTTCGCCGGCGGCGTTGGTTACAGTTACTGTGCCTTTGCTTTTAAGCTTGCCGGTACCCATAATTACGTCAATTTTGTTTTTGCGCATCAAAAACTGAACGCCTTTGCTCATGCCATCGGCAACGCCGCGGCTTCTTTTTATCATCGCGTCAAAATCAACCTCACTGCTGCCAACCTTTATGCCATATTCGGCAGCGTGGTTGATATATTCAAATACTTCAGCGCTTTTTATCAGCGCTTTGGTAGGAATACAACCCCAGTTTAAACAAACGCCGCCAAGCGACTCTTTTTCGATAATAACAGTTTTTAAACCCAACTGTGAAGCACGTATGGCAGCCACATAACCACCCGGACCTGAACCTATAACAATTAAATCGTAATTCATTTTTTGATTATAATGTTTTTAATAGTGAACTCTTTATACAATTTTTTGAAAATGGGATTTCAATTTCCCTTTTTACGAATGTGAAAGTTTTTATGTTTTGTTAACAGCCGGGCAGTCAAACTTGCTAACCATCCCGTTCCAATTTCTGACGATAAAATCTTCGGCGCCCTCATCTGATGCCCCGTTATCGCCCTAAAATCGATGCCAAAGCTAACTAAAACCTGTCAAATGCTAAAATCACAGAAATGTCTGTTTTAAATCGCCAAAAGGAAAGTATATAAATACGATAGTCTTACTTCTTTTCTAAAATCTAAACAAAATTTTTCGAAATATTACATCAAACAGCTTATTGTTTTCGATAATGTATATAAATAATTCGTTACTGTTGAAAAATTTGTAATAAATATTAACATTAACTTAATATAGCCAATAATAGTTGTCCATATCTTTGCCGCACAATTGGATTAATTAACAGATTTTTAAATTAAAAAGACTACTATGAGGAAGTTTTTACTTTTTATTTTTTTCATTTTATCAATAAACTCGGCCTTTAGCCAGGTTACAACTACCAGTAGTATTTCTGGGACCGTTGTTGATGAAAAGGGGTTACCGATACCGGGCGTTACTATATTAGCTACGCATACCCCAACCGGCACCAACTATTCTACAGTTAGCCGGGCAGATGGCAGATATAACTTAGCCAACGTACGCGTTGGCGGCCCTTATGTCATCAAATTTAGCTTTGTTGGCTATAACACTTACACCCAGAATGACATCAATTTAACGCTGGGGCAGGATTCTAAACTTCCTGTCAAACTTTCTCCAAGCAGTACGCTTTTAAGTGAAGTGAAGATAAGTGGCTCCCAAAACAAGGTGATTAACAATTCAAGAACGGGATCTCAGGAGATAATAACCCGTTCACAAATTGATCGCTTGCCAACAATTAGCCGTTCAATTTATGATTACACCAAGCTAACACCTTCAGCAAACGGGCGTTCATTTGGCGGCCGTAGTGATTCATTTAACAGTTTGACAGTTGATGGCGCATTGTTTAATAATTCATTTGGTTTATCAAGTACTTTAGGTGGCCAAACTAACTCTCAGCCTATTTCATTAGATGCGATAGAGCAGATCCAGGTTGCTGTTTCTCCCTTTGACGTTACCTTGGGGCGTTTCGCAGGCACCGGTATAAATACGGTTACCAAGTCAGGGACTAACCAGTTTAAAGGAAGTGTTTATTTATATAAGCGTACTACTGGTCTGCAGGGCTCACACGTAGGAAATGGAATTGATGTTAATAAAGCGTCAATTGATTATAACCAGCGCGGTATCAGTTTTGGCGGCCCTATAGTTAAAAATAAATTGTTCTTCTTCATTTCGGGCGAACAGGAAAGAATTAAAGACCCTGCAACAAACTATACCGCTTTGCGCCCGGGACAAACTGCTGGTGGAACCATTTCACAGGCTAGTTATGGCGCACTTGACTCATTGCGCACTTTTTTGAAAAGTAAATATGGTTAT
>JBDUDE010000550.1:0-1593 GCA_040003105.1 Mucilaginibacter sp.
TATTCGGTATAGCTTAATTGCTGAAAGTCTATCAGCTGCGAGTCCCATACCGAATGCAGGTTGGTGTCGTTGTTGAACCATTTTACTTTAAAGCCGTTGCCGCCCTGGTCGTCGGTATGGGCGGTGTGCATCGGCTGGTGTACATCCTCAATAATATGTATAAGCAAGCGCAGGTAAAGCTGTTTATTCTCTTTGCTGGTGCTTTTCTTTTTTAGCTCCGCAATTAAAAAATTCATTTTGGTGTAGGCATCCACCGCGGTATCCTTCGCTAAAAATGCCTGCATTTCGGGATAGGTGTAGGGGTTGTCAAAATCGATATAATGCCACGACGATAAGTATTTGTAGTTATCGTCCGATTTTATAAAATCGGCCCAGTTGCTGGCCATGGCGATTGATTCATTGCCTAAAATTTCTTTAATGGCTTTACGTGCCTGCGGCGACAAATAACTGTAGGCAATCTGCCCGCAAATACGGTGACCGTTAGTGCCCCAGCCCATCGACTGAATTGGCAGATAGAGCACTGCTATAGCTAAGGCAATTATTTTAAAAAACTTTGTCTTCATAATTATAGCGGTTTTGGAACACAGGTTGTTCGTTTTATTAAACGTGCATTAATCGGTATAACGTTTGTAATACTTGCAAATTGAACCAGGGAATCAGTTGTTTTGGTGATTTTGAAATACTCTTCGTAGTCGCCAAAACGCAGGCAGGTAGTTTCGTCTTTTACGCTTTTATCGGCTTTGCAAAACTCGCCCTTCATGCGCAGGGTGTCATGCCGTTGCTCGTAGGTGCCTTTCCAGTACTCGGTCCATTTGCCGGTACGCGTACAGGTATCGGCGCCAGTCCCAACCTTGCTAAATGAGTGTATGGTTACAAAAAACGAATCGCAGCTAAACTTTAAATCATAAAGGGAATAGCTCACCAACCGTTTTTGTGCCGGTACCGAATCCTGGCGCCACTCGCCCTGTACCCAGTTTTGTCCCGGCTTTTGTTTGTCGGGATTGAAGGTGCATGCGGAAGCCAATGCCATTAGTAAGGCGAAAGGTAAAAGGTAAAAGGCGAAAGGCTTTTGCATGAAATGTATTTCAAAAGCCCCTCTCTACCGGAGAGGGGTTTGGGTTGAGGCTTTTACTATTTTAAACCACCTATCATATCTTCAGGGCGTACCCATTGGTCAAACTGTTCGTTGGTTAACAGGCCAAGGCCTAATGCCGCTTCGCGCAATGAAAGGTTTTCCTTTAACGCTTTCTTGGCAATTTTGGCCGCGTTTTCATACCCGATATGCGGGTTCAACGCGGTTACCAGCATCAGTGAGTTTTCTAAGTGCTTTTTAATGCCCTCATAGTTTGGTTCGATGCCCGAAGCGCAATGGTCGTTAAACGATACACAGGCATCGCCAATTAAGCGTGCCGACTGTAAAAAGTTGGCTGCCATTACGGGCTTAAATACGTTAAGCTCATAGTGACCGTTGGAGCCGCCGATTGATATAGTGACATCATTACCCATAACCTGTGCAGCAACCATGGTTACCGCTTCGTTTTGGGTTGGGTTAACCTTACCCGGCATAATTGATGAGCCCGGTTCATTATCCGG
>JBDUDE010000270.1:0-1590 GCA_040003105.1 Mucilaginibacter sp.
GGAAGGATGCCGGCTGTTTTTAAGCTCATGTTTGTGCCTTCAATCCGCCAGTTTGAAGCTTCCTGGTCTTTTTTGTCGATGGCCAGCTTCGATATTTTTACCCCATCGGTTAAATCAGCCGCCGAAACCGGCATATTGCGGATGGCTTCTTTTTTATAAATATTCGGGTAAAGCTTAAGCGTAAGCTCGTTTAAAGTGTCGGGGCTGTTGTTGGTATAATCAACTGATACCACGCCTTCCAAATTACGGGTGGACGGGTCGAAATTTACGGCGATGGTATAATCCGCAGTATTCTGCCAGTAATTTTTGCCGGGTGCACCGCCTGTGGTGCGGGTGCCTTTCGTGTAGGTGGCCTGTAAATTTACCGGAACAGGCAGCGGGGTTTGGGCGTAGCAATCAATGCTTCCAAGCAGAATTGCCGGGATAAGCAGCTTGTAAAATGAGGCCATCAGTTAAAGCTTATTAATTTCGAATAATTTATCGTCAAAAGTACAAAAGCAACAGCCGCTATTTTATCACCCTTAATGGGTGAATCGGACAACAAATGTAACTGTGATTCCGCATTCAAATAATTCCGACATCGAAAATCAGAAATCAAAATTACCATCCCCCCTTAAAGCCCTCTTTCAGCGCCGCATCATAATTCTCCAAATCAAAAGAATAAAGATAGGGCGCTTTATGTGCACCACCCTTACGAGGTTTTTCCGAACGCTTTAAAATTCCAAAGCCCAGCATGCGCCGTTGAAAATTCCGGCGGTCGAGCTTTTTGTCCAAAATAGTTTCGTAAAGCTTTTGCAACTCGGGCATGGTAAATTCCTTTTGCATCAGGTTATAGCCAATCGGCTGGTAATTCAACTGCAGTCTCAAGGTATCCAGCGCCGTTTTAAGTATCAGCGCGTGGTCGAGCTTTAATTCAGGCAAGTCGTTTAAATCGCACCAACTGCAGGTAGCGGCAAATTGGTCGGGCGAAGGATTGACGTCGCAAAAATCAACCAATGCGTAATAGCCAATAGTTAAAAAGCGATTGGTAAACCAATTGTCTTTTGGCGGCACCATATCTTTATACATATCAAAATGCTGCTTTGAACGCTGCGGGTCGCCAAAAACGTGAAACTGCTGCAGAAATATTTCATCGAGGCAAGTGCGCTCCTTTAATATTCGGTTGGCCGATAATTCTATGGGTTCATCCTTAAGCACAAAGCCGCCCGGCAGGTACCAGCCGCCTTCATTTTTAACTGTTAGCAGCAAAACCTTCAGCAGCCCCTCGTGAAAACCGAATACTACGCAATCGATAGAAATATGGGGCAGGTAGCTCTCCCTTGCGCTTTTACAGTACTCTTCAAGTTCTTCTTTGGTCAACATTTTGGCTATTCTACAAAAATACTTTGATTATTTAAATTATAATATTACTATTGTGTCAACGATACACTATCAAAATATAGTGACAAACCAATTATAACGTTTTAATAAATACTGTTTACGCTGCTGGCTAATCTAAGTATATTTAGCCATGGTTTAAGTAAATCAGTTATGATCTTTTGTAACTATTCAGGAGTACAGAAGTGAAAACATGTAAAATCCATGGGTTAT
>JBDUDE010000355.1:0-1588 GCA_040003105.1 Mucilaginibacter sp.
TCGCCGCTCCACCAGTTATCCCAGGCGCTCATGCCAGGCTTAACCCAGCTGGCATCTTTTAGTGCACAGGGAGGGTTGAGGTTCTGTATCAGTTCCGATTCAATTAACTTTCCTGGTGAACTGGCCAACATAACCACACGCCAGGGCGTAAGCAGGTTATTTGTGAACCGGGCCTTAACCCCGCCCTCATCTTCGCCGGGTAAAGGCGACAACCTGGTGACCAGGTCTATTTTATCAGTCGCAACGGTATCTGTTTTTGACGTCCCGATGTAAAACCCGGGATAGTCATCAATATTCGCCTCCGTAATGGCAGCATAATGATGCTGGTCTAACTCAACCAGGAAAGGCAGGCCGGCAATCGTTTTTTTTGTGATGTGGTTCAGCGTTTTTGGCCAAAATTCGGTTTCTTGCGAAGAGGTGTAGCTGCCATAATCTGCAACCCAACCTTTTGCACTTGCCGGCAAATTAAAACTGGTAAGTTCCCTCACTATCTGCCGGTCGCCAATTTTATCTGCCCCGAATAACTGGTAACGAAAGGCTACGCCATCATCGTAAGCCCTGAAATAAACATTCATCCGGCGCATTTGCCCTGATTTCTCAACCAATGAAAGCTTCAGTTCATTGTAACGGTCAGCTATCACCCGGTGCTTTGTTTTTATTACAGGCATCCAGGTTTGATCAACGGAATGTTCTTCATGCCCGGTTATGCTCATATCGGCGCCGATAGGCGGCTCATTTTTAAACTCAAAACCAAGGGATGAAGGATGGATGATGGTTAAACCATTACTCGAAACGGTGTATTGTAACCGGCTGTCGTTGGTTATTTCTAAAATGTTTTTTTTATCCGGCGATGCCAGCTTAAAAGTTTGTGCGAAAGAAGGAACAGCCAGCCAAAGGACAGCACCCAGAACATAACAAAGTTTCGGATTCATGATATGAATTAAATAGCCCCCTCTATTTTTAAAACGAATGCATCTTTACCCGGGGCCTGTTCCGGCAATTTTACTTTAAGGCCTGCTGCGGTTTGTTCAAAGGTCAAATCCCCGTTTCCGAGCATGCTCACTTTGCTTATCTTACCCGCATTATCACCTGTCGTTAGTTTTTTGATAAGGGTTTCGTTCCCCGCCGGCCAACCCAGTAAGGTGGCGTAAAGTGTTTTGCCTTTTACCGTAAACCGGATGTCTTCGGCCCCGAATGGCTTACCCTTGCCCTCGTTAAAGCCCTGCGCGCTGATCGGCGCTCCCGAGTCAGTTGCCGGGCCTTCACCAAATACCTTCCAGGGGCGTGTGCCATAAATTGCCTCGCCGTTAACCTGCATCCAGGCGCCAACATTTTCAACTATGCTACGTTCTTCACTGTCAATGGTACCATCGCCACGTACAGGGATGTTCAACAGCAGGTTGCCATTTTTGCTTACTATATCAACCAGAGTATGCACCACTGTTTTGGCGCTTTTATAGCCTTTATTATCAAATATGCGGCGGTCATAATGCCAGCCGCCAATACAGGTATCCGTTTGCCAGGGCAAAGGCTCTATCTGGTTGCTTTGGCCGCGTTCAATATCCCATATCATACACTTGCGCTGCTG
>JBDUDE010000196.1:0-5268 GCA_040003105.1 Mucilaginibacter sp.
GTGGGCAATTGCCTGATACGGTATTGGGGCGACAGCGATTTTATGTTGAATTGCGCAACCTGGCGGCAGATGTACATTTTTGGCTTGTGGAACCCGGCATCTATGCTTTCGCCGGCCGGCTATCCCATGGTGCTGTGCTCAACCCAGGATGATTGCTGGCATCAAATGAAGTTGAGAACGGATTAGTGCATAATTAAGCGCAACACGCAAAACATTCTAACCTGGATTTTTACGGACGTTTTGCGCCAACGGGACAATAAGTTAAACCCATCGTACAAATCATCTTCCGGTCTTTCGGACTTCCCGACTTTTCGGACTTTCTTAACCTACATCAAGCCCTAACGCTCAATCATTAGGTATCTTTGTATATAAATTATTAAGGAGACCAAATGCAAAAGCAAATTGAAAAAATATACAGCCGTCCTGCCCGCCCGGGTATGGTTGGCGACGGTTTCAGGGTATTTAATTACTTCCCCAATGCCGAATTGACACAAAAACGGGTTAGTCCGTTTTTAATGATGGACTTTAATGCCGAGTACGATTTTGGTTCGTCGGACCATATTCGCGGCGTTGATGTGCACCCGCATAAAGGTTTTGAAACCGTTACCATTGCCTACAAAGGCAGTGTGGCGCATCACGATAGCACCGGCAACAGCGGCGTAATTAACCCCGGCGATGTGCAGTGGATGACAGCAGGTGGCGGCATTTTACACAAAGAGTATCACGAAGAAAGCTTTTCGAAAAAAGGCGGCCCCTTCGAGATGGTACAGCTTTGGGTAAACCTGCCCGCAAAAGATAAATTGACTGCACCGAAATATCAGCCTATAACCGCTGCAGAAATGGGTAAAGTTACTCTACCAGATAATGGCGGCACAGTAAATATTATTGCCGGCGACTTTAACGGCAACAAAGGGCCGGCGACCACATTCACAGCCGTTAATATGTTTGATATTAAATTAAACAAAGGCGGAAAGGTAAGTGCAAACATTCCGGTGGTACATAACTCGGTGCTGCTGGTTGTAGAGGGTAAAGTAACTGTTAACGGACAGCAATTGGATGAGCATGATTTTGTGTTGTTTAAAAACGAAGGCGAGGAAATAACCATTACTGCCGATGAAACCGCAGTGGTTTTATTATTAAGCGGCGAACCCATTAACGAGCCCATAGCCCAATACGGTCCGTTTGTGATGAACACTCAACGGGAGTTGCAGGTTGCGTTCCAGGAGTTTCAATCAGGCAAATTTGGAGTGTTGGAATAATATAATTCTCAAGTTTTCATAAAACAGGAAAAGCGGCATGTTGGCCGCTTTTCCTGTTTTATATTTCTATTTTTTTAATTCGATGCCGAGCTCCAGCCGTCGCTCCAGCCGCCGTTAAGGCCCTGGCTTTGGGAATCTTTAACCAGTTTTTCATATTTAATAACCTGGCCCGGGGTTAATACACTTTTTATTTTTTTGATAGTAGCCACACGCAACGGCCTTACTTCTTCCAGCATTTTGTTGGTATTACCGTGCTCTTTTGCTTTTATCTTATCAAATTTTTCAACCGACTCTTTATAAATGCCGGTAACCTTTTCGGTCTGCCTGGTCGAAAGATTTAGCTCCTTCTGCAATCCTTTAGCTTTTTCAACAGGGTCGGTTACCACTTTTTTGGGTTGAGCAATAAGTGTAGTTGTCATCCCGATAAACAAGCCGCATATTAACAGAAGTTTTTTCATTCCTTTATCAATTATAAGTTTTAGATAATATTATAAATATAGTATGTTTTTTAACAATATAAAAGGGTTAAGGTTTTGTTTACCTTAACCCTTCAAAAAAAAAGCTTTACGGATAATATATTATTATGTGATATTGCTATTTTACCTGGCTAATCATCGGCATACAAACAGGCGGCTTGGCGAGTTTTTTATAAGCCAGCTTTTTTAAATTTATTACTTCGGCGATATTATTGCCTTCGGTTAAATGCAAGAATTGATTTGGCGCAACGTTTTTAAAATACTGCAGTAAAACTGCCGCCCCGCCAATTTTTATTTTAGTTGTCATGTGTAAATCAGACTAATAGGTTCGTGGATGTTTAAAAGCGGCTGCGATGGTATAAATGCCACGCCACGATAATGACACCGGCATAAATAATTAGCAGCGATGAAATGCGTGTTTTCCGTGTTATCAAAACTTAACTCATATGTGTGCAAAAAGCAAGCAGCTCATCTTAATGTTTCAAACCCCTTAGGGGTTAAATATTGGTAGAAAAAGATGAAAAGTATTTTATGTGCCGTAGGTACATCACACATCCCGCATTTCTGGTTAATTACCGGAAATATGCAAATTGATTGCCATTTGGTTACGCACCTACGGAGCGAAAATTATTCTGTCTATTATTTCTACCAATATTGCGCTCCTAACGGAGCGGCTTTGTTGTTTGGAGGCGCTTTATCTTTTCACCAGCAACAGTTGCCCATTATGCGAGCTTAAATGATTGGTTCGGCTTATCAATAAATTCAGCTTGTTCCGTTCGGGCTGGGTGGCAAATTCTTCCGCCGTAACGTAAATATGCTTGGATAGCCAGTCCTCAACCGTCATTTGGTTGAATTTTTCATTAAGGAACAGGTGCAGCTTATCCCAGCTCTCCTTTAGCCATGCAGTTTCAGGGTAAACCGCATCCGGCTGCTGGGCGTCGATGAAAAGATGGTCAAGGTCCGCGTGCGAGCGTTCGCCAAGTTCCATACCTTCAACCAGTCTGTCGTGCACTACCAGCAAATGGCCGATGACATACACAACTTTATTGCGACCCGGAGCAATTTCCGCGTCCATCGCCCATTCGCTTAGCGAATCAAATATTTTGGTGGCCTGGGCAACGCGCTGTTCCCAAGCTGTAAGGCACTGGTCGATAATTAATTTTTCAGACATGTATTTATGGTTTAAATGGTTATTCCGTTAGTATCGGTTGTAAGCACTTCGCTCATGTAGTCGAGAAAAGGCCGCGTATTTTTAAAAGCCTGGTTTACTAAATCGATAAAATCATCGCCCAAAACTTCCTTGTCGGTAAAATGGTGCATCACCAGGTACTGTTTAAAGCGCAATAAGTCGACGGCCTCGTGTGAACTGTCATAACCTTTAGGCTGTGTTTTTAGTTGCTCGCCCCGTAAAGCGCCAAAGGTGCTCACAAAAGTTTCGCTATTAAGGATTGCCCGCAATGGCGCCGGATCAAAAGCGATGTCATCACGCACCAATTTGATGTCCTGCGTGTTTGGTCCCCAAAAGCCAGCCATCACGAAGCTTTTGTCACCGGGTTCAAAATGGTAATAATATCCCCCGCGCCTTTGCTTGCCCGCCCGTTTAAAACGCCCGCCCCAATAAGTGCTGTAAGGGGTTTTATTTTTCGAGAAGCGTACATCGCGGTAAATGCGGTACATGCTTTTGGCCCCAGCGGGAGTTTCAATAACATCATGCAGGTTTAGCTCGTTTAGCATGCGGTCGGCAAATGCCGCTACCTGGCTATGCTCTTCAAGGTATGCAGGTTTATTGGCCGCAAACCAGTTGCGGTCGTTGTTTAGCTTTAACTCATTAATAAATTTAAAGGCAGATGCCGGAAATTTTACTTTAGCCATTTTTAGTCCTTCACAAAGCAGGGATGGTAATCTAAATCCCCGGTTTTCGCTGGTTGGTTTTGTTTTTCAAATCTAACCGCTGTTAATGTAATCGAAGCTTGTTTAGCAAATCATTACACAAGTATTACTTATGTCGAAAATGTCCCTAAAAATTGTTTTTGTCATTTCAAATGTAGTGACCAAACACATACAAAGCAGAAGTTGTCATTACTTTAAGTTATCAATCATTCCACTTTATGATATAAAATTCATTATGATACTCCCGATACTTGCATTAATAAATAATTTATAGTTATGCAAGTGCTACACCCGGCTGCAAACTCCCGGTCGCTAATCAACATCAACGACCACGCAAAAAAGGTGATATTTATCATCTGCGTGGCTTTTTGCCTCACACCCTTTGCCAGCCCTGCAATAGCGCTGCTAACGGGTCTTGTGGTGGCACAATTAATTGGTCACCCATATCTCCATCTTAATCACAAGGCTACCCATTTGTTGTTGCAGGTATCAGTTATAGGGCTCGGTTTCGGTATGAATGTGCATAGCGCTTTACATGCGGGTAAACAGGGCATATTATTTACCATCGCTTCAATAACTGCCACTTTGATATTTGGTTATTTTACGGGCAAATGGCTAAGCATCGATAAGAAAACATCTTTCCTTATTTCTACCGGAACAGCTATCTGCGGCGGCAGCGCTATCGCCGCTATCTCACCGGTTATAAAGGCTGAAGAAAAACAAATTTCGGTTGCTTTAGGCTGCGTATTTGTACTTAATTCTATTGCGTTGTTTGTTTTCCCGGTTATCGGGCACTACTTCAACCTGTCGCAAACACAATTCGGCCTTTGGTGCGCTATTGCCATACACGATACCAGCTCGGTAGTTGGCGCGGCCGGGAAGTATGGCGCCCATGCTTTAGAAGTTGCTACAACCGTTAAGCTGGCCCGCGCGTTATGGATAATCCCGGTAACTTTTATAGCCGCCGGACTGTTCAAAAATCAGTCTAAAAAAATCAAGATACCTTATTTTATCGGGCTGTTTATTTTGGCGATGATTGCCAATACGTATATCCAGCAAATTTCAGTTGTGAGCCTTTATTTAATTACCATTGCCAAAGCTGGTTTAACGCTTACTTTGTTTTTAATCGGCGCGGGCTTATCGCGCACGGTGCTGGCGGCGGTGGGGTTCAAGCCTTTTTTACAGGGCATAGTTTTATGGATAGCAATTTCGGTAACAGCGTTGTGTGCGGTTACGCATTTGGCATAGTTTTTTACCACAGAGGCACATAGAAAAACACACTGAGAAAACAGAGAAAAAATAGTTTATCAATCTCTGTTTCTCTGTGCCTCCTCCGTACCTCCGTGGTTAAATCTGCGATATCCGAACGATTCCATTTACTTTATCACTTCCACAGGGAAATCACTCCCAAAACCGTAGCTGGCAGGGTATTGCGGGGTGCCGTTATATTTCTTCATGAGGTCGGGCACCTCTGTTTGCAGGTAGCTTTTCAGGCCGTTTACTGTAACCATCTTATTACTCACTGCTTCCCCTTTCATGGCCTTTAGCAGCACATAGGTAAACGCTCCATGCCCCAATTGCGAAAACTCGTTGGCAAATTGCTGGCTGCCGCTGGCCGCTATCCAATGCGTACCTGTGCTGCG
>JBDUDE010000569.1:0-5267 GCA_040003105.1 Mucilaginibacter sp.
GAAAAGGAAATTAATGAAAACTGGTAAATTCTCTCATTCAGGCGCGAGTATGCAGCGCAGAGGCCTGCAGAGGTGGCGTACTCGTGCCCCGCGTTTAGTAGTCCGCTTTTCAAGGCGTATTTGAATCGCAGATGAGGTAACCAATAATAGCTTGCAAGTCACGAGTAGCCTTTACGCTAGTCCTCGCCCGTCATACTCGCGCTGAACTGACTTCGGACAACAAGATAAATATCACTTAACGATGTACAAGGCCTAAATTGTTGTTAAAAAGCATAGTTTATCCAATTAGAAAGGTTAGTACCCTGAAAGTTGCCATGACTATCACGGAAGCGTACTATACTGTTGTCGTAGATGGTGAATACATCGTGCCAGTATGGGTGCAGATAACTTTCACCCCATTTAAAAAACACAGTTCTCTTTGTTGTGTCCCCAACGTACCCGCTTATTGTGCACTGAGTGTATAGAGGTAGTTGAGTAATAAAAATTGTCCCCGTTCTGGCACCGGGTAGTAGTGTTCCAGCAGGATGTGCATCTGTTTGTGATTCGGAGTTAATCACTATTTTTGTAATCGGCTCAGAGGATGCATTTACAAACTCAACGCTTCCCGACCCTGGATAAACGAAAACCTTTTTTGATGTACTGCCGCCATTAGTTGTCAGCTTAATCGTATAATTCCCTTCCGCCAAATACTCATGTCTTACGTTTAAACCAATATCAGTTGAATTGTCTCCCCAATCCCATTTATAAGTTTCCCCTTTAGCATTTGTAGTATCCATTATTCGCGGAAAGACAAACTCGTGCTCATATATGGTGTCCAGCAGTATAACAAATACTTTTGGTTTGTATTGCGGAGTTGGTGAAGTGGCAGTTTTTTTGCAGGAAAAAAATACAATACAAAAAAGTGATAAGATCAATAAGGTTTTATTCATTTGGTAAATATATCAATTAATTAAATCTGAAGACTGAATATTGTTAACCATCCCGCTGTAGACTGCGCCTACGGATTACCTATGCTGGTAGTTTATAACTACAGGCATACACCCTTTTGGCACGTATGCAGCGCAACAGCCTGCAGAGGTGAGGTACGCGCCCCGCGGTTAGCTATCATTCCAAACCTAATATTATTATTCCCGCCGGTTCAAAGGTATGGAAGGGCTTGGACCGGCGGGGCAAATTTAAGCGGTGAAGCTTAAAAGCCAACCATATCAATTATTCAACTTATTCCCGGCTTCTATAACCGCCTGGTTCACCGCTTTCACCCGGTCGGTTTCCATTTTTTCTACTGCGCGGTCGTAGGTTAAAACGCCGTTTACTTCATGTTCCACATCGGTGGTTTGCGTGTATATAGCTACGCTGAGGCCTTTGTAGCGCATCAGTTGTTCCACTTCATCCAGCAGGAAAACATAGCGGTCGGTCAGCCTTGACTTAGTGGGTTCATAGTCGTAGGCATTGTTTTCAACCGGCCACATGTGGCCGCGTACAAAAAGGCCCACGCCGCCAAATTCGCCCAGCGAAGCTGCGCGGTAATCGTCGGGCACAGATGCGCCATACGGGCCCACATAAATATGGGTATCCACGTAATCGCCGTTGCCGGGGTCGCCGTAAGCTTTCTGATATGATGGGTTGTTGTTAAAGCCCGAGTTGCCGTTAACCAGCCGCGAAGGGTCGTATTGTTTCACCCAGTCGGTAATGTGCTTAACATCAAAGGCACCCCAGTTTTCATTAAAAGGCACCCAGGTTATAATGGAAGGTGAGTTGTAATGCCCGTCTATCAGCGCCTTCAATTCCCTGCGGTATTCGCCACGGGTTTTGGTGGTATCTTCGTTTTGGTACCAAATAGCCGGCATATCCTGCCAAACCAACAGTCCCAATTTGTCGGCCCAGTAATAAAAGCGCTGCGGCTCTGTTTTCATGTGTTTGCGGATAAGGTTAAAACCCGCGTTCTTAGCAAATTCCACATCAAATTTTAAAGCCTCTTCGGTAGGCGCAGTCAGTACGCCGTCGGGCCAGTAACCCTGGTCAAGCAGGCCGAGCTGCATCACAAATTTGCCGTTTATTAAAGGGCGGTTCACACCATTTAATTTACCCAGCTTAATATCCCGCATTCCGAAATAGCTTTTCACCTCGTCGGTAACTTCGCCGTTGGCATTTTGCAGGGTCAGCTTCAGATCATATAAAAAGGGCTCCTCCGGCGACCATAATTTCGGCGATTTTATGGGCAGGTAAAAATATGCGCCGCCCGCAGCTTTCGCCTGCGAGACCTCTTTATTTCCGTCGAGCGCAATGGCGGTAACTGTTCCGCCGCCGGTGGTATTTACCAGCACCTTTAAACGGCTGTTAGCCAGGTCGGGCAGCAGGCGAACGTTTTCGACGTAAGCTTTGCTGACCGGTTCGAGCCATACGGTTTGCCAGATGCCGGAGCAAAAGGTATAATCGCCGCGCGGCCCGCTTTTACCTGATGGTACGCGGCCGTCGTTCAAATCCTGTACTGCCAGCGTAAGCGTGTTGCTGTCTTTTGTTAAATAAGGTGTAATGTCAAAGCTGAAGGCATCATAACTGCCGTTGTGCGCACCGGCCTTGTGCCCGTTCACAAATAACGTGGCCTGGTACGCAACGGCATCAAAATGAATGATAACCTGTTTGTTTTTCCAACCCGGTGGAACCTTAAAGCTGCGGCGGTACCACATATTTATTTCCTGCTTGCGCTGTATGCCTGACAGCACCGACTCCGGGCAATAGGGCACGCGTATCTGCTCAGGCTTGCCGCTAAATGCTGCCGGCTTGGTTGGATTGGCGGCATCAGGTGCATTTTTGCCGCCGAGATAATCCCACATGCCGTTCAGGCAAAGCCAGTCGTGGCGTTGCAGTTGCGGCCGCGGGTAATCCGGGAAAGGCACCGCCGCCTCCATAGCAGATTTGGTCCACCGGGTGGGCAAAACAGGTACCTGGGCGCGCAGCAGGGTGCAATTAACGGTAAGTAGCAATAAACAAGGCAGCAGTTTTTTATACATCGGGTTCAATTTGGCTTGAGCCAAAATTATCAATATTTATCGATTTAGCAGGCTGCTGCGCAGGTATCAGTTGGCAGATATTTTTCGCCTTCTGGCGCGGGTAAGCAGCGCAGAGGCCTGAAGAGATGGCGTACCCGTGTCCCCGCGTTTAGCTATCATTCCAAACCAAATATTTATCATTCCACATCGCCCTCATCCTCTATAAGCCCCAACACAACCCTATACGCTGTTTTTTTCTCCCACCTTGCTATCAGCCAGGCAATAAAGCTTAAAGTGAAGATATCGTTATTTTCCGCGTTGTCTAACAGGTTCAAAACCGATTTTCTATATCCCGCTTCAAAAGTCACGTCGGGGTTAAACAGGTATTTTTCAACCAGCTTCAGGAACAATAGTGCGCGTTCTTCCGAAGTTTTCAGCAGGTACTTTTTATACCGCCGCCTGAAGCTGTTTAGCCGCGACATGGCAAGCTCGATGTTAGCGAATTGTGCATAAACCAAAATTTCCATCAGGTTTTTTCGGATAGTCCATAACATGCCCATTTTTTTTTCATACCAGGCATCCGTGCGCGTTAGCAGCGCCAGTTGTTTTAAACTTCCCCGGTCATTGCACAGCGCTAAAAACATGGCCAGGCATATGCGCAGGTCTTCGGTGTCTTCCGGTTTGGCCCTGTGCTTTGTATCGGCGAGTGATTCCTGTAACAGCGAAATCGCATCGTCGGCAAAGCCTGTAAAGAACAGGTTGAGCCCGGCGAGTAACTGGTGACGTAAATAAAACACCTGGTAATAGCGGCTATCCGTTAACATTAAGTCCATCATTTCTTTAAGCCAGGAAGCACTCCCCGCGAAATTCTTTCGCCGCAAATGAAAGTTCGCCAAAAAATACAGGATGGATATATGGTAAAACAGGTACGACTGTTTTTTATGCAGCTGGCCCTGCATAAATTTATTGGTCAGGTTGATATAACGTTCTATCAATCCATAATTCTGCTGTATCGCTGCGTATTCATTCGCGATGAAAAGAATCTGGTAAATAGATTTATAGGTCATGAGGTCCGGCGTGGAAATTTTGTATTTCCTTATCGTCCTGATGATCAGGGCCGTTAAATTAACAATTTTCCCGCCCAGGTGTATCTGCTGCAGTTCCTGCCTCAAAAAGGCATAGGCTAAATTAAGTTTAGCCTCGCGCTGCATGTGCGACTGGTTCTGCAGGAATCGCACAGTCAAAGCCTCGAGATTTTCTGCTCCCGGCAGATGGGCGTACTGCAGCTTTAACAGCAAAAGTTCATTCAGCAAATTAAACTGCTCTAACTCTTCAGCCAGCCGTTCGGCCTTATCCAAACATTTGAACGCTATTTTAACTACATCATTTTCTAACAAAAAACGCCCCACCATAACCAGGCGCAGCGCATCGTAAGTATCAGAATGACTGCTCTCAAAGGTTTTCTGCGATAAAAACAGCAGCAAATTATCCTGCAGCCTTTTACGCAGCGCATGGTATGCATCATTATTTTTTTTCGGATTGTATAGCTTTTTTAAACCATCTATATCATCAGTTTCTATTAAATCGAGCAATTGCAGATTTTTCACGTCGCTCCGTTTGTTCTTACGCTGTAAAAACTGTTTAAAGAGGGTTTTGTCAGTACTATTGAGCAGGTTAGTCAACTCCAGGATTGGGTCCATATAGCTATATTAATGTGATAAAGGTACAAAAATTACTAAGTTATATCGTCAGTTATATTCGTATTCAGCCTTTTGCGGGTGTGTCTTACAACCGACATTTGTTTCAACATTAATCACAAAATAAAAATGGAAACGCTACAACAAACAACAAAAGAAACTTCACCTGTTACAAACTATGGTGAGAAAGTCAGAAACCCGTTTAAACCTACCGCCGCCTTTATAGGGGCCTCCTGGTTTGCCCTATTGACAGGATTTACAGGATATTGCATTGGCCTATGGAATGCAGGTATGGCATTGAACGAAAAAGGCTATTATTTCACCATTTTATTGTTTGGCTTATTCGCAGTGATCTCGGTACAAAAAAGCGTGAGGGACAGATCCGAAGGACTTGCCGTTACCGACCTTTACTACGGCCTGAGCTGGTTTGCTACTATTGCGGCAATGATCCTGTTGACGATTGGCTTATGGAATGCCGGCCTGGCCCGAAGCGAAAAAGGCTTTTACGCCATGGCCTTCTGCCTGAGCATGTTTTCGGCCATTGCCGTACAAAAAAATACCCGCGACGCAAAGATGTTTG
>JBDUDE010000309.1:0-5263 GCA_040003105.1 Mucilaginibacter sp.
ACACCCTGCCATAATTTAAAGCTTAAGTAAAATGTAGTTCCGGTGCCTGGCGTGCTCTCAAATGCAATCGTTCCATTCTGCGATTCAGTAAATTCCTTGCACAATAACAATCCTAAACCTACACCCTTTTCGTTTTTTGTGCCTAAAGTTGATTGCGTGTTTAAAGAAAAAATATCGTTTTGTTGCTCATAAGGAATTCCAAGGCCGTTATCCTTTATCATTATACGGCACTCACTACCTGCGGTAGCTGCAGATATGGTAATTTGTCCGCCTGGGTTTGTAAATTTAATGGCATTATTTGTTAAATTTCTTACTATTAGCTGCAACATATCGGCATCGGCCATAACAAAAATGGGACTATTTATCTGCTCCGTTAATTCAATCCCTTTTTCGGCCGCTACAGTTTTAAGAATTTGTAAGGTATTTCGTAAGGTTTTTTCCAGGTTTAGCTTAAGCAGGTTTACCGTTACCCCTTTCATTTGCGATTTACTCCATAAAAGCAAGTTTCCGAGCATTTCCTGCGTGTTTTGCGTAGAACTCAACAATTCCTGTTGTATGGATAGCCTTTCATCTTCACTAAGCTTAAACGACGAAAGCACATCCAGGAAATTTTCTATCGATGCTAAAGGCGACCGCAGGTCGTGCGCCAGGATAGAAAACAGTTTATTCATGGTATCATTTGCATACGCCAGCTCTGTTGCTTTTTGTTCAACCAGTTTCTTTTCGGTATGATAGTTTTTCCTTACCGTAGTGGTAATCATGAAAATAAAAAACACATTGATGATATAGGTGTATTCAAGGTCGATAAAACGTTGCTTTTTATCGGGATAAGTATTAATAATTGCCCCCGGGTAATTGTATTCGTATAAAAGCAGCGTGGTAACCACAACGATATTGAGTGTTATCCAAAACCAATATTGTTTTTTGGGAACGATAGAAATAGTAAGGAAATATAAAAGTATAAAAATCAATAGCGTTGGCCCGTTAATACCTGAATTGTATTTATAATTTACGATTATAAGCAGGTTGCTTGCAATCATGTATACGATGATGCTGGCGTTCAGCTTCATTTTAAAGCGGGAGTAATAATAACAGAGCGCTGAAATAATAAAAACAGCCGCCATTAAAATAGCTAACTGGAATATACCGAGCAGGGAGTTTAAAAAAATGTTGAGAAATAAAGTGACAGCAGACGCGAGGCAAATAGCATTAAATATCCGCGCTTCCAACGAGAAATCCGGCGGGTATCCAAGGCATTTCTTCCAAAAGGATTGTGTCATTTTAATCGAATAACTATTTGTTATAATTTAAAGTGATAATGGGTTTATTATACCCCGCAAGATAATATTAACGACAAATTAGATTAATGGTTTGTATATCCCGGCTTTTTACACGCTGATATTTTCAGGGCGGTGGATTTTTAGCACTTAAAATAAAAACTTACCAGTTAAAAACTATAGCACTGACTGGCAATAGCTTTTACGATATTTTATTGGATAAAGTTTAACAATAACTGGTAAATGTTTTATTTCTTTACCTTATTATAATCCATACGCTGTTATGAAAAGGCTCGCTTTGTTTTTCCTGTTGCTAAGTACGGCTGCAGCGGCTCAGCATAAAATCAGCTGGCCGCATCATAAAAAAGCTGTAATTGTGCTTACTTATGATGATGCACTCGATTCACAATTAAAAACAGCCATTCCGCAACTGGATTCGCTGCATCTGAAAGGGACTTTTTTTTTAACAGGCGAACTTAACAGCCTCAATATCCCCAAATGGCGAAAGGCAGCGCAAAAAGGTCACGAGCTGGCAAACCATACACTTTTTCACCCCTGTTTGAGCGCCACCATGCCCGATAACCCGGTCAACGCGGCGGAACGATACACAATATTTCAAATTTTGCGCGAGATATACACCATGAACGGTATGCTATACGCCATAGATGGCAAAACAAGCCGCGCCTATGCTTACCCGTGTACCGAAACGGAAGTAGGAGGTAAAAGCTATGTAGATTCGCTACGTAAAACCGGGATGATAAAATATGCCCGTATCGGCGGCGATGTGGATGATGCCATAATTACCAATTTTAAAAAACTCGACCCTATGCTGATACCTTCATACGGCCTGGAAGATGATACCCCTGCAAGCAAGCTGATAGATTTTGTAAAAAAGGTTAAGCAAAGCGGCGGAATGGGGATATTTATGTTTCATGGCATAGGTGGCGATTTTATAACCACATCGGCGCAGGCGCATAAAGAACTATTGGAATATCTTGCGAAAAACAAACAGGAGATTTGGATTACCACTTTTCAGCAGGCTATGGATTATATAACAAAGGCTAATAAAGGCCGCTGAGCGCCTGGAGTATAGTATGTTTAGGAAACTGAAGAGCATTTTAACCGGAGCGGGACTGGTTTTAGATTATATGTATGATAACGCGCACCGGATAATAACAGGGCTGCCGCGTTTAAACCGTTCACAGATTACTGCGCACTTGTTTTTAGGCAGCCAGTATAACCTGTTGGGATTAAAGAAGCTGAAAGCTTTAGGCGTTACGGCAATTGTAAATATGCGTATGCATAACGATTACAGCGATGCGGAGCACGAAGGCTTAAAATACCTGCACCTGCCAACGGTCGATAACACGCCGCCGCCGCTAGATGTATTGCTGAAAGGCGCTGATTTTATAGATAACGAAATAAAAAACGGAGGCAGTGTTTACGTACACTGTCGCCAGGGCCTTGGTCGCGGGCCAACTATGGCGATGGCATATTTGATAAAAACCGGCTTAACTTATGAAGATGCTTACGCGATGATAAAACGCGTGAGGATATTCATAAATCCCAGGCCGGGGCAGGTAACGAGGTTGAAGGAATTGGAAGTGCATTACAAGGATATTGCAAATAAGAAATAATGGCAGCAACCAAACCCCAAAATATCGACTGGATAAACAACCTTCGCCTGGTTGCGCTGTATGCAGTAATAATATTGCACGTTACTTCGCTGTTGCTAATGCAATACAGCAAAGTACCAATGAGCGATTGGGTGGTAGCCGATTTTTTTAATGCGATAGTGCGCTTTGCCGTACCTGTGTTTGTTATGGTTACAGGCGCTTTACTATTGCACCGCGAATATGAGATAGGCGATTTTTTAAAGAAACGATTGGTAAGGGTGGTGGTGCCATTCCTTTTCTGGAGCCTGGTTTATGTCGGTTACGAACTTTATAACGAGGACTTAACCTTCACAAATGATGTATGGGCAAATACCAAACAGGTTTTGCACCAGCTTAAAACCGGCAGTTCATACCACTTGTGGTATGTATATATGTTGATTGGGCTTTACTTTTTTATACCCATCATCGGCAAGTTTGTGCGTAACGCGTCGGAGAAAGAGATACTTTACTTTTTGGCGGTTTGGTTCGCGGTGATGCTGATAACGCAGCCATATCTTTCAAGATATAATCCAACTGTTGATATGCATTATTTTGCCGGGTTTGCCGGGTACCTGGTGCTGGGGCATTATTTGGCGTTTAAAGATTTTAACATTAAACACCTGCGTTTATGGATGACGCTGCTTTTTATAGGAAGTGTGTTGCTGATTGCCATTGGTTCGTGGTTGGTTGTTGACAGCAAACAATGGCCGGGCACCATGTTTTATGAGCCTGTAAACCCCGCGGTTGTGCTGCTGGCCGCAAGTGTGTTCATGATTTTTAAGCTATCTGCTCCAAAGTTATCGCCAATTGTTATACGTATCCGCGATTTTGCAGGTGGCTTTAATTATGGTATTTACCTGGCGCATGCTTTGGTGTTGTATTTTTTGGATGATTGGTTCGGTATTAGTTATAAGCTTTGCACGCCGGTTGTCGCTATCCCGATTACAGCGTTGATTTGTTTTGTAATCTCCTTAGTGCTGGTTTGGGTGGTTAATAAGGTGCCGTTTGTGGGGAGATGGATTTCGGGTTAATCCCCCAATAAAAACCCTGATAATTAGCGATTTTTTTAAGAGATTTGTGCCCTTGCAAATTGTGCTCATTTTATTTTAATGAAGAAACTTACGGAAGGTAACGCAGCGAGATCCGCAGCAATATTAATCTTTATAACATTCATACTTCGTTGCTTAATCGCAGGTTACACCGGCCTCGGCATCGGCGAGTCTTATTACTTTCGCGGGGCGCTCAATTTCGATTTAAGCTACTTCGACCAGCCGCCATTGTTTTTCTGGCTAAGCGGTATCAGCGTAAAAATATTCGGGCTTAATAATTTCGGGCTAAGGTTTCCGGCGGTGTTATTGTTTGCCGGCACCAGCTGGATGCTGTTTTTAGTTACTAAAAAGGTATTTACCGCGAAGGCAGGCTTTTGGGCTGTCGCGGCTATGAACTTAAGCGCGGTGTTTACCGTGGCGATTGCCTGCTGGTTTCAGCCTGATGCACCGCTGATGTTTTTCTGGATGCTGGCTACATATTACATTGTTCAGTTAATGGTTGGCCCCGGTGCTGAGAAATCGGAAGCTACGCGTTACAGCCGCAGAACATGGCTGTTGTGGCTCGCTGTAGGAGTTAGCATGGGCTTTGCTACCTTAAGTAAATATCACGTACTGTTTTTGTTTGCCGGGGTATTTATGTTTGTGATCACCAATAAAAGCCAGCGCCATTGGCTCCGTCACCCCGGGCCTTATTTAGCAGTGCTGATTACCATTATTATGGCATCACCTGTGCTGTTGTGGAACGCACATAACGGTTGGGTTTCTTTCGTTTTCCAGGGTTCGAGAGCTGGCGCCAGCGGGGAACATTTTAAATTGCACTTCGACTGGTTTTTCCGAAGCATAGGCGGGCAGGCAGCGTTCCTGCTGCCATGGATTTGGTTTCCGATTGTAAGGCAATTGTACATCTCCTACAAATTGCGCAAACAACTGCTGGCTTATAGCTTCACATTTTGGATGGCCATATTGCCGCTGGTATTTTTTACAGTGGTAACACTATGGTCCAACCTGCAATTCCATTTTCACTGGCAGGCGCCTGGTTATATGATGCTGTTTATACCGCTGGGCTTTGGTATCGACAGGTGCCTCAGCGCAACTGGAAAAGGCTCGGTATTAACCCGAAGATGGCTTAACTTTTCAGTTTATTTTACTTTGATTACTATCGGTGTGCTTGGCACACATATGGTTACCGGGTTTTGGCAATGGTACGGGCCTAAATGGATTGTGTACAAGCTTCATAAAGATAACAACGACCCTACAATACAGGGCATTGATTATACCGACA
>JBDUDE010000423.1:0-1578 GCA_040003105.1 Mucilaginibacter sp.
ATAACGTTTTAACTCCGCCATAACATTCCTTATTTTTAGTATAATGCTAAAGAAAATGATTGTCAACTTTTCTATACTCAAATATATAAACATTTAGTAGGGAACTAAAGTTTTTGGTCATAGGATACCTTAGTTGAAGCCGTTAGGCCGATGATAACAAACTTTTGCCTTTAAATAAGGTTAAAAAAGTTCAAATAAAAAACGCTTGTTGGCCCTTTAAAGATAAAGCCAAGACTTCAATTTTTACCGTTTCCGCAAGGCTTAAGATTCAATAAAGATTTAACAAGATTATCGAACCCAAATATCAAAGGATTTTTTGCCTTAATCAGCACAATATCAGACAGTTTTAACATATTAAAACAAAGACAAACCACTGTAACCAGTGATTTATCTTGTTCGGTGGTCTCAAAGGCTCCGATTTCCAATAATTTTATAGAGGGTTTACAACTATTAATTAACCTGGCGGCACAATAAAGGCCGATTTCGAAATGGCGGCGACAAGTGTTTCAAACTATTTTAACCCCATGTCCCTGTTTTAAAAGCCATACATACCACCCGACATGGAAATTTGCTCACCCGTAATCCAGGCTGCATCATCAGAAGCAAGAAATACTGCAGCTTTCGCAATATCTTCGGGCTGGCCTCTGCGCCCAAGCGGTGTATTGGCCACAAACATTTTTTCATAATCACTACCGGCAGTGACACCCGCACTAATTGCACCTTCTGTTTCCGTAGCGCCCGGCAAAATAGAATTGATACGAATGTTTTGTGCACCCAGCTCTTTCGACAAAGAGATGGTGACGGCATCCAATGCCGCCTTAGTTGCAGAATATAGAGAGGCTCCAGGAAGGGGCATCTTGCTGGCACCTGAACTGATATTGATGACATTCCCGCCCTTATCGCCAAACAGTTTCAAAGCCGCTTGAATAGTTAGTATGGGACCAAGTACATTGACATTAAAACTATTATGAAAAGTTTCTGCTGATATCAGTTCTATAGGTGCATATCCCTGGTAAACCGCATTGTTGACCAAAATATCCAAGGTGCCGAAAGCCCGCTTTGTTTCTTCAAACAGCCTGGTTACATCGGCTTCATTCGATACATCGGCCTGTACCGCGATGGCTATGCCGCCATTGTCGGTTATGGCTTTCACCACTTTATCTGCCCCTTCTTTACTTGAGGCATAATTTACAACCACTTTTGCGCCTGCTGCCGCGAAATGTTTGGCGATAGCTGCACCTATTCCTTTTGAAGCACCGGTAACTACCGCTACTTTGTTTATTAATTTACTCATGATTTCTATTATTTAAGATTTGATTTATTAGTCGAACTTGACCAAGTCCTTAAAGATGAGTTTGCCCCAGCTATTTCCATGCGCCTGCACCAGCAGTCCGCCTTCCGAAAGCCCACCCAATTGGATTGGCGAAAAACCGAGATTTTTTGCAAGCTCACCGATCTCAGCTGCGGCACTGACATCGTCGCTTGCCAGATAAACGACTCTCCTACCACCATGTACGGCAGGGTCTTGCTCAAGAATGGCAGCGCCCAAATGGTTGAAGCCCTTAACCAGCTTCCCGC
>JBDUDE010000102.1:0-1577 GCA_040003105.1 Mucilaginibacter sp.
CAGCAACGAATCAACAAAATGCGCGTGCACAATATTCTCACAGGGCGACCACGAGAATATTGTGAACCGCCCGTCCTGTGATGAAACCAGGGCAATGGCATCGCGTTGGTCGAACACAAACTGGGCCGCCGAAAGATGCCTGGTGCCGCCCATTTGCGAGGGATGGATAACGGCTGCCATACAGCCTACAACCGGCTCGGTAACCAGCGTTTCTTCAACCGGCGTACCGTTTGATGACAGGCCTATTTTTGCGCCAAAGGCCAATACTTCCAGTTGGTCGTTTAAAATGGTTGCTCCATCAACGGCGGTAAGGCCGGCAACGCTGTCGACCGCACGGTTTACATCGTCCTGCCACAGGTTCATGCTGCGCTCGTTTACTACCTGCCCCATCAACGTTTTCAGTTCATCAAACGCAGGTGTCACCGGGTAAGTAATCGGGTGGATGATGGAATCCCGCCAGGCGTTGCTATGCGCAGGTACAACCAGCAGCGTTCCGCCGTGGCCATGCTGCCGCATGGATGCAGCAAGCTGCACCAGCACATTTACCGAATCGTTCCAGCCCGTGGGTGAGTTATAGTCGAGCAGCGAGGTAAGCATTGCCGGGCAGTCGGGCAGGCTTTTGCTGTGTTCGTCAATAATTTTTATTTCATCGCCCTTAAGCACTGCCACGTTTATAAACTTGCCGAAGCCTTTAATACGCCTGTGTTTTACAACCAGCAAGCCCGGCTCAATTACTTCCAGCACAAAACAGCAATCGGGAACGGTGCGGGTTGTGCCCCAAACATACAGGTCGCCGTCCTCGTCCCATACGCCCAGGTGAATGCCCGAACGCTCAACAGCGGGGGCCAGTTTAGTAAGCACGTGGGGTGTTATCAATATCCGCTCCTCAAATATCAGCGGCTGTTGTGCCAAATGGGGCGGCAGGTAAGCCAGCGATACCTTGGGCGAGCGGCCTTCCTCGCGGCGCAGGCTGGCCCAAAAAGTAACATCAATAATAGCTTCAACCACAGCCAGTGATGGCCCGGGCGCCAGGTCAGTTTCGCCTTGTTGCACGGCAGTTGCCAACAGCTTTATAAAATGGCGCTCAATCGCCGGTGCTGCCACACTTGCTGCCTGGTAGGTTGATTTATAAGCCATGTTTGATGAATACGAATTTTGAGCCGCTAAATTACCTTAATTATATTTTAGTTGGTAGTTAGTGTTAACATCGCTTTGTAAAAATTGAACACAGATGGAGCACAGAAGTAACTGATAAGGCGCCGATGGGCGCTGATAGTATTTTCCGGGCCGATGGCCCTTAAGGCGCCGCGGGGAAATATCTTAGCTATTTGATATTATCGGCGCCCATCAGCGCCATATCAGCTAAATCAGCGATTATTTTTATCTGTTACATCTGCGATTCGTAGTTTAAAAGCACCTCCCCGTCTGCATTTCCTGTGCTTCCATCTATTATTAATTGATAATATCAAAAATAATATCTACCATTGTGTAACAATGACACAATAATAAAACATTGTATCATACCAACATACAACCAGGCATTTACGCTAAAGACCATAATTGTCGAAACTTAATGA
>JBDUDE010000691.1:0-17720 GCA_040003105.1 Mucilaginibacter sp.
CGTTACAGCTGTTCTCGGACTGGTACAACCTGTAACAGTTGTTTGTACATAATAAGTCGTTGTGGTTGTTAACGGAGGAGTTGTGTAGGCCTGTCCGGTTGCCAGCTGGGTGCCACCGGTTGCTGAATCATACCATTCATAAGTACCGGTACTGCCGGATGCAGTTAACGAAGCCGGATTCCCTGAGCACGTGGAGGCGTTAGCCGTATTTGGCGGGTTTACTAAAGGTGTAACAGTAACAGTTACTGCCTTGCGGGGGCTAATGCAACCAGCTACCGTTGTTTGTACATAATATTTGGTTGTAGCAGTTAATGCGGGGGTGGTAAAGGCGGTACCTGTAAATATTGGTGAACCGCCGGCAAGCACATTAAACCATTCGTAAGTTCCTCCCGGGCCAGTTGCTGTTAAGGTAGTTGCTGACCCGTTGCAAATAATTGCACCAGCAACAGAAGGCGCTGTGGGCGGCGGATTAACAACAACCTTTACTTTTGAGCGCACACTTGTACAGCCGCCGTTGTTATACAATACGTAGTAAGTTGTTGTTGAGTTAAGCGCAGGTGTTTGGTAGGTAAGTCCGTTTTGCAATAATGTTCCGCCGACCGGTAAATCATACCATTCATAGGTACCCGTAGCCGGTGGTGAAGCGGAAGCAGTAAGCAATATTGACGACCCCATACAGGTAGTTTGTACCTGGTCGCCGGGACCGGCTGGAATAGGGGTAACCGTAACGGTAACCGGTGTACGCGCACTTACGCAATTGTTTATTGAATTTTCAACATAATAAGTTGTGCTTACATTTAAAGGCGGTGTGGTATAATCCGAGCTTAAAATTAGTGCAGCACCGCCACTTGGCACATCGTACCACGCAAAAATACCTGGCCCGGGTGTGGCATGCAGGGTTGCCTTTGAACCTGCACAAACTGATGTACCCTGTACCACTGGTGTTTGAGGTGCGGGCGTTACGGTTACGGTAACCGGGGTGCGTGCGCTTGTGCAGCCGTTTATTACGGCTACTACATAATAAATTGTAGTGGTTGTTAACGGCGGTGTTACAAAATTAGCCCCGGTTGCTATCGCGCTGCCGCCGCTTGCCGAGCTGTACCATTCATAGCTGCTGCCGCCGCTTGCTGTTAAGGTAGTGCCATTGCCGAAGCAAACCGTTGCATCTTTTACAGTCGGGTTGCCCGTTGCATTAACAAAAACGGGAGTGCGCAAACTGGGGCATCCGTTTATGGTTGTTTGTACGTAAAACGTAATACCTGAGTTAATTGCAGGGGTTACGTAGATATCGCCGGCAAATAAAAAAGTTCCCCCGGTGGGTGCGTCATACCATTGGTAAGTGCCGCCGGGGCCCGTAGCTGTTAGTGTGGCCGATGTACCGGGGCAAACCAAAGTATTGCCTGTTACCGTCGGCGCATTGGGGCTAACGCCTACGCTGATAGTGATATTGCCGCTTACCCCCGGGCAACCGGGTGATGTTACGGTTACACTGTAAGAACCCTCTTTGTTTACCGTTGTTGTCGGGCCGCTGGCGCCATTGCTCCACACATAGGTAAAGGGGCCGCTGCCACCCGATGGGGTGGCCGTTAACAACACGCTGTTGCCCGAACAAATACTTGTATTTGATGCAGATACATTAACGCCTTGTGCGCATTGGCTGTAGCCACTTAGTGATAATAGTAAACAAACAAGAACAAGTAAGTAATTCCTCATAAACGTTAATGAGTTTTTCTTTTTTAGTTACGGCTAAATACAATAATTAGCTGCCTGTGCTAAATAATAAATTTACTTTTAAACGAAATAATACTCGTAAATGTTTAGTTATTAGCACTTTTAACCTTTACGAATATTGACAGTTAATTATTAAGTAAAAGTAAAAAAAACAAACCGGAGGTAACAGACTTATGACACAGAAGTTACCAAGAGTACAAAACCAATGTTAATAACCCCGCTTATATAACGTTGATAATACCCTTATCCGGCAAATGGCGGGAATTACTCAAATATCGGGTTGTTAATATTAATCTTAGCATATTAAAAGGCAAAAGAGATAAAACGAGATGATTTCAGATTACCGTTTTAGTTATATTAGCCTGCCATTTATCAACAACCAATATTTAAACATCATGTCAACAAATTTCAGGACTGCGTTTGTATTGCTGCTTTTAATATTTTTTCTGACAGATGCATTTTGTCAGCCAGGATCAAATCAGCATAAAAAAAGTATGGCAAGTAAAAATAGTGCCGCCGAATTTTGGCTTACTGACCCCACTGACTCGGTGCTATTTAAAAGGGAATGGATTAAACAACTAAGTGTTTCACATCAATCTCCAACTATAAAAGTCAACAGGTTAAAGACTTATCAATCTATCGATGGCTTTGGATATGCTCTTACAGGTGGCAGTGCTATGCTGATAAATAAGATGACTACGACTGCCAGGGCAAAGCTTTTGCATGAGTTATTTACTACAGGTGGTAATTCCATAGGGGTAAGCTATTTGAGGATAAGTGTTGGCTCGTCTGATTTGGATGACCATGTTTTTTCGTACGATGACCTGCCTAAGGGCGAAACCGACCCGGAGCTTAAAAAATTCAGCCTTGCAAACGATGAAGGGCACCTGATACCGGTTTTAAAACAAATACTGGCTATAAATCCGAACATAAAAATATTGATATCGCCGTGGTCGCCACCCGCATGGATGAAAACCAATGGCGAAACATTTGGCGGCAATTTAAAGCCGGAGTATTACAAAACATACGCCCAATACTTTGTTAAATATATAAAAGGGATGGCCGCTCGGGGAATAAGAATTGACGCATTAACCATCCAAAACGAACCGCTTAACCCGAAAAATAACCCGAGCATGGTGATGGAAGCGCCGCAGCAGGCTGATTTTATTGCCAATGATTTAGGCCCGGCATTAGCCGCTGCAAAACTTAAAACAAAAATTATTTTGTACGACCATAATGCTGATAGGCCGGACTACCCGATATCAGTATTGGATAACAAGGCGGCTGCTAAATATGTCGACGGATCGGCGTTTCACTTGTATGGTGGCAAAATTGACGCTTTGTCAACTGTGCATAACGCGCACCCGGACAAGAACTTATATTTTACCGAGCAATGGGTAGGGTCGCCCGGCAACCTTAAAAATGAGTTGAAATTCCATGTTAAGGAGATTATTATCGGCGCTACCCGCAACTGGAGCCGCAATGTTATTGAATGGAACCTGGCAGCCGATCAAAACCAGGAGCCGCATACGCCAGGGGGATGCGACCGTTGCTTAGGCGCTATTACCATAACAGGCTATGCCATTACCCGCAACCCGGCATATTATATTATTGCACATGCAGCCAAATTTGTAAGGCCCGGGTCAAAAAGGGTGGAATCAAATTTATTGCCAGGCTTGCCAAACGTAGCATTTGTTAACCCCAGCGGTAAACTGGTGCTGATAGTTTATAATGATGACGCGTCATCACGCAATTTTAATATCGCCTTTGGTAGAAAAATGGTTACGTCTGTACTTAACGCAGGAGCGGTCGGTACGTATGTTTTAAATTGAGGGTTTAAATATATAATATTACAAAGGGGCATCTATAATTCCCTTCATCTGCATTATTCGCACAGGCCTGCGACCTGTACCGATGAATAGCGCCCCTTTTTGGCTTTGGATTTTTTTTTAGTTTGACAACATTACGGGTTTGAAAAAATTAATTACGCTAACTTTGTAAACGTCGACAAAAAAACAAGAGCAAAAAGGGGACGGCAACCATCAGAGGCTTTCTCAAAAGTCAAATTCTAAAATTATGTGCGAAATAATATTCTGCGGAAGTGAAACGGAATAGCTCCGTGCCTTCTTTGTGCCCTTTGTGGTTAGAAAATAACCGCAGATCGCATCATTATCCCATCGCCTTATTCAGCGCAATTATAGCGGTATCAAAGTCCTCTCTATCAATTAAGAATTGGATATTTACCTTGCGCAACGCAAAGCCGGCGCTTTTAATATTGATATGTTTATCAGCAAGCGCCATAGCCGATTTGGCAAGCAAGCCCGGCCTGTCCATGTTTGAGCCTATCAAACAAACCATGGCAGCTTTTTCAACGGTCACCTTTTCAAATTTATCTTCCAGCTCGTGTATAAGCTTTTTGCTGAAATCTTTCTCCCAAATTACTATCGATATACTGTTGGCGTTGGTAGCCTTAAAATTATAGCTAATGTTATGATTGTAGAACAACTGCATAATTTCCAAATCACTTCCCGGCGTGCCAACCATTGATGGGTCGTAGATATCGATTATAATTACCTTATCCGTTCCGGTAATTACTTCAACACGCTTGTGTTCGCAGATATACTCCCGGGTTATTAAGGTTCCCGGATGTTCAGGGTCGAATGTGTTTTTAATACGTAGGTTTATGTCGTTGATTTCCAGTGGCTTTGATGCTTTTGGGTGAATCGCTTCCATACCCACATCGGCAAGTTGGTCGGCAACATCGTAGTTAGTATTGCCTACCGGGTAGCAATTATCAACCCCAACCAAAACAGGATCGGCGGTGCACAAATGGTATTCTTTGTGGATGATTGCTTCTTCGGGTTTAACAGCTACAGCTATCTTACTGAAAGTTACTTCAGAATACCCGCGGTCAAATTCGCGCATAATGCCTTCGGTGCCTTTGGCATACCCGGTTACAATGCATATGGTTTTTTCAAAATCAATATGTTGCAGGTCGCGTTTAATGCGCTGGTCTATAGTGTAGGAGTGGTGGTCGTTAAAACCGCTCAAATCAACCAGCGTGGCATTAATGCCCATTTGCTGCAAAATATTGGTAAAATTAAAGGCTGAATGGCTTTCACCTATGGATGCCAAAATCTCCCGTGCCGCCTGCAAAATGCCCTCGCTGCTTACATAGCCCGATGATAGGATGTTGGCAAGATTCTCCAGGTAGGTCTGTGCGTCGTGTATGCGTTTTTCAATAAAAACATCAGCTTCAGCAATATTTAAGCCCAAACTTTCATAAGTTTTATTTATCTGCTTAAGCTTAATTACCAGTTCATTCAGTGGCTTATGAAAATCTTTAAAATTTGCAAGGTTGTGGTAAACGCCCGGCTCACCGGTTTTCTTATTCTCCAGCAAAAGATTGGTAACGCCAGAAAACGCTGATACTACAAATATGCGGTTGTATAATTGATCCCCGCTGCGGTTAAAAAGGATGATGTTTTGGATTACATCTTTTAATGCGGACATAGACGTGCCGCCGATTTTTTCTACTGTTAACATTTTAAATAAGCTTCGGTAACGAAGCGCTAAATTGCTGCCATTAAACTAAATAGTACTTTATGTACTTAATTTATAGGTATTTATAAATTTTATATTAATTTGAACATTACGCTTTTTATTTTCATTCTGATAAATCATTGTCAAAATGAAAAGGTTTACTCTTCCTTATGATAAAGGTCGCCGGCCTTGGCAGCAGACAGTTTTATGCCCTTTATCATGGCAGAGCTAAAGCCATTGTGTTCCATCTCGTTCAGCCCGGCAATGGTACAGCCGCTTGGCGATGTTACCTTATCAATTTCCTGTTCAGGATGTGATGATAACTGCAACAGCAAATCGGCTGCGCCTTTGGCTGTTTGGGCAGCCATCTTCAGGGCATCATGCGCATGGAAGCCAATTTCAGTTCCACCTTGGGAAGCCGCGCGTATCGACCTTAAAAAGAACGCAATACCGCAGGCACATAAAGCGGTGGCCGAGGTCATTAGTTCCTCATTTATTTGTATGGTTACCCCAACAGTTTCAAAAAGCGATCGCACAAAATTGATATTTTTAGGGCTGCCGTTATCGGTAGCGATGCAAGTCATGGAGTGGCCTATAGCTATCGCCGTGTTAGGCATGGCGCGCACAACTTGTACATTTAAATCCAGTTGGGTACGGATATCGCCACAGCTAACACCCGATACTACCGATATAAGTAGCTGTTTATCAGGCTTTATAGATGGCTTTATTTCATCGAGCAGTTTATTGAGCTGGTGGGGTAAAACAGCCAGTACCACAAAATCGGCCTTACGTACTGCTTTAAGGTTATTGTCGGTTGTATGGTAACCCAATTCGGTATACGGCGTCAGTGCACCCGCGTTGCGGCGGGTTAGCGAAATTTGCTGCGGCTTGCATATCCCAGCCTTAACCAATCCTTTTGCTAATGAAAGCCCTATATTTCCGCTGCCTAATATGGCAATGTGTTGCTGTGAATTCATTCGTATCTGCTTAAAAGTGTGCCAAATGGTTCGTTATTCTTTAATTTGCCAAGGTCGTTTGAGTGACCAATAATTACGCCCTTTACGCCGCACGATATGGCTGCAAAAGCATTATCCAGCTTGGGCAACATCCCGCTGTGTATTATTTGTTCAGTTTTTAACTCCTCGTAACGCTTAGGGTTAATATCGCTTATCAGTGATTCTTCGTCGTTTATGTCTTTCAACACGCCCTTTTTCTCAAAACAATAAATAAGGGTGGTATTATATAAGCCAGACAGCGACACCGCCAGGGCTGAAGCGATAGTATCGGCGTTAGTATTTAACAATTGGCCCTCGCCATCGTGTGTTAAAGCGCAAAAAACAGGGGTGAAGCCGGCGTCCATCAAACTTTTTAAGTTTTCGGGATTGATTGACTTTTCGTCGATATCACCCACAAAACCATAGTCTATTGTTTTTACAGGCCTTTTTTTTGCACGGATAAAATTGCCGTCGGCACCGGTCAAGCCGATTGCATTGGTGCCAAACCGTTGTAACTGGGCAACAATGTTCTTGTTAATCAGCCCGCCATACACCATAGTTACCACGCGCAGGGTTTCAACATCAGTAATCCGGCGCCCGTCAACAACCTTTGGCTCAATGCCAAGTGTTTCAGAAAGCTGGGTTGCAACCTTGCCGCCGCCGTGAACCAATATTTTAACGCCGTCCAGCGCGGTAAAACCTTTCAGGAAATTATGCAGGTTTTCTGAATTATCTATAACATTTCCACCAATTTTAATAACATACAGATTGGTATCAGTGCTATTATTGGTAGAAATTGTATTGATTTTGCTCATATTACCCAAATTATCAACACTAAAAGTTAAAAATCTTTCATTACGTGTTAATTTGTGGTAAAATTAATAAAAAATACCCTGTTTATTTAAATAAATGATTAAAAATAGCTGATTTTCTTATTAAAGGCGGATTGCCAGGAGGATACAAATATACCCTTTAAATTAATATGCGCCAATATCTAAAACTGATAAGTCAGTAAATTGTATATAATTATCACTACACAAAAAGTTTACAATGCATTAATGAAAGATTGTGTAATATTGAATTTTTACAAACTTATATGTTTACTGTTACATCTGACGACAAAAATGGCGGTTCCAGGCCACGGGTAGTGATTATTGGTGGCGGATTTGGGGGACTGGCATTAGCACAAAAATTAAAAAAAGCACCGGTTGATATTCTGCTGCTTGATAAACATAATTATCACACCTTTCAGCCACTGCTATACCAGGTGGCTATAGGCTCAATCGAGGCCGACTCTATAGGATTTCCCATCCGCAGGATATTTACCAAACAGGAAAATTTTAGCTTTAACCTTGCCGAGGTACAAAAGATAAACCCTGAAAGTAATACTGTAGCAACCGATATCGGCACCATTCACTATGATTACCTGGTGATTGCAACCGGCTCAAATACCAACTTTTTCGGCAATGAGCAGATTGAGCATTTTGCGATGCCGATGAAGAATATCCCCGAGGCATTGAATCTGCGGAGCCTTATCCTGCAAAATTTGGAGACTGCATTGGTCACCACCGATATGCGGGAGAAATTTGCGCTGATGACGTTTGTTGTAGTAGGCGGCGGCCCAACCGGTGTTGAGCTTTCAGGCGCACTGGCCGAAATGCGGCATTTAATTTTAGGCAAGGATTATCACGGGTTAAGCAAGTATGATATGCGCGTTTACCTGGTTGAGGGTAAAGACAGGCTGCTGGCCGCAATGTCGGAACCGGCATCGGCAGCAGCTAAAAAGTTTTTAACCGATGGCGATGTTATTATATACAACAGCGCCCATGTACAAAGTTACGACGGGTTTTATTTAACCATCGATAACGGCAAAACCATAAAAACCCGCAACGTGCTTTGGGCAGCAGGGGTAAAGGGCGAGGTTCCGGCTGGCATCGCGGCAGAAGTTGTTACCCGCGGTTCGCGAATTCAAACGGATGAAATCAACAGGGTAAAAGGGTATCAGAACATCTTTGCCATAGGCGATGTAGCCGCAATAATTACCGAGGCTACGCCAAACGGGCACCCGGGTGTCGCCCCTGCAGCAATACAGCAGGGCGAGTGGCTTGGTAAAAATTTAGTGCATTTAATTAAAGGCGGGCCTACTGTGCCGTTTGTATACAAAGATAAAGGTACACTAGCCACCATAGGACGCAACAAGGCCGTTGCTGATTTGGGTAAACTGCGTTTCCAGGGCTTTTTTGCATGGCTGTTGTGGGGAGGTGTTCACCTCATGTCATTAGCAGGTTTCTCAAACAAAGGGATAATATTTTTTAGCTGGTTTATAAACTATTTCAACAAAAACAGCGACAATAGGCTGATAGTTAGAAGCTTTAATACGGAAACCCGTCTCGCAAACCAGGCATCGAAATAGGGAACAAGTCTATTAAAACATTTTGACAGTTATTGCCTTATTATGGTAATTAATTACCAAATGGGACTATTCCTTATTATAACGCTGCTTATTGTAATAAGCGCCTTTTACTCTTACATAAACGCGCGTTTTTTTAAACTGCCCGGCACTATAGGAATTATTACCATAGCTATTGTAGTTTCGGTAATCACCATTATTATCGATAAGCTGGCCCCCTCGATTGCAGGTTACTTAACTGCACTCGCCAAGCATATTAATTTTTCGGGAACAGTATTGAATATAATGCTGGGTTTCCTGCTATTTGCCGGTTCATTTACCTCGAACACCAAACGGCTGAGGCGCGAGTTAAAACCGGTTTTTATTTTAAGCACGCTAAGCGTAATTATATCTACAGCAGTATTTGGGGTATTGTTCTATTATGGCACCATGCTTTTCAATATTCACATGTCGTTCGTATACTGCCTGTTGTTTGGCGCGCTAATTTCACCTACCGACCCGGTGGCTGTAGGCGCCATAATCCGGACATCAAAGCTGCCATCCAACCTGGCGACTATTATCTCCGGCGAATCGTTATTTAATGATGGGGTGGGCCTGGTGTTGTTTGTAACCCTTTTAGAAGCCATACATTCCGGGATAAGTAACGTTAGTTTTGCCCAAACAGCATTGCTGTTTGTAAGGGAAGTGTTTGGAGGAATTACGCTCGGTATTGTAATGGGCTTTATCGCCTTTAGGTTGATGAAATCAATAACCGATTTTCAAACCATCGTGCTGGTGTCATTATCGCTGGTGATGAGCGTTTCGGTTGTTGCCACTTATCTCGATTTATCAATCCCGCTTGCGGTAGTAACCGCAGGTTTGTTTATGGGTAACAGAACTATTAATCTTGATGAAAAAGAACGTTCGCACGAGGCGCTCGAAAAATTCTGGCAACTGATAGATGAGATGCTGAACACCATTTTATTTGTGATGATAGGTTTGCAGATGGTGAATCTGCCCTATATTACCAATTATTGGCTCACGGGCGGCATTGCCATTGTGCTGATATTGGTTGCCCGCTGGATAAGCATTATATTACCGCTTACCTTCTTACGCCGCTCATTAAACGTCAACTACAAAAACATCAATATCCTTACCTGGGCTGGGGTAAGGGGAGGCATATCGATAGCGTTGGCGCTATCTCTCCCTGCGAGCCCATACCGGCATATCATACTATGCGGCAGCTATTTTATAGTGATATTCTCGATAGTGGTGCAGGGCCTTACGCTGAATAAGTTAATTAATGCATCGATAAAAGAAGAGGTGAAGGGCGAAAGGTAAAAGGCGAAAGCCTAAACATCAAGGCAATCCAAACTGCAGAAAAACATTTATAAACACTTATTAAAAATACTAAAATAATTAGCAATTTAGCGTCGCTAATCCAACGCTGTTTATGAACGCCTACGCTGATTATTTGATGATAATTTCTTTGCCGGCCGAACTGGTTAAGGAAATCAGCAGGTATAAGCGGGCATCGGTAAATTCAGTCGGGCACTTTGAGGGTATGCACAGCAGGGCGTATATCCCGGTTACTCACCAGGTGCGTTGTAAACCATTTTTGGCACAGCCGGCAATTGTACGGATGGGCCAAAGGTTAAGCACCATGCCTCCGGTTGAACTATATCTAAATGGTTTCGCCTATTTCAGCGATGGCTGCAGCGTGCGGACCATCTACGCCAAAATTGAAATGACAGACCGCGCTGAAAACTGGTTTAAGTTGTTAACCATGCAAATTGGTATAAAACTCCAAAACTTTGTGCCACACATCACAATTGTACGTAACATCCCCGTAACGGCTTTTAACAAGTTGTGGCCCAATTTCGAGAACAGGGATTTTAAACACCGGTTTATTGTTAATGATCTTACCGTCTTGCACCGCGACACCTTTGCCGAACACCCGGAATGGAAAGTGTTTAGGGAATTGCATTTTGGGAATAAATTGCTGGCATTTTGAATGAATAGCAGTAAAAATAACCACAGAGAATGAATAGGAGAACACAATTCTTGATATGCGTGTAATATCTAAATATCAAATCGCCCCGTGTAGGTGATATTTTGACGCTATTTTTTGCTGATTTTTAAACTGATATCCATATTTTTAGCCTGGCACATAATCATATTGCCGCTGCCTTATTCAGATACTACCAAACAGATACTTAAACATGATAAATTTAAGAACGGGATTATACATTACCACTGCTTTTATAATTACATCCTGTACTAATTTATCAAATAAAAACAATACAAACCAGCCGCCGGCATTTAAACAGCCGGTTATTCAGCCGCTAAAATTCAGCAAGACAAAAAAAATAAACTGGGATGCCATAGTAACTGCACATGTGCAGCCCTTGTTTCACAACCTGGATTTTAACAAACTGCCCACCGAAACCTACGACACCACAGACTTTAAACCATTTTCGAAGCCGGTTGAGCAGGCCGCGTTGAATTTTAAAGCCCTGCCTGGCAAAAACCTCGATATAGACTTACTGCCGGCAAAGCCACTGAAATTTAAAATGTATATTTTGCCCCCGCCAAAACTTCTTAAACGGGGGCCGCTTGCCCGGGTAAACTCGTCTCAGCTTATTTACGATTTTGGCGATATCCCCGGGCCGCAGGGCAATGCTGTTTCGTGCCTTTACAAAGACCACGATGGATTTCTTTGGTTTGCAACCTTCCAGGGAGGGCTTTTCAGGTACGATGGCGAGAACCTGCAACAATATCTTCCCGGGCCGCTTGACTATAGTATAGATGGTATTTTGCAAGACAACCAGGGGCAAATCTGGATAAGCGAGTTTGGTGGCGGTATATCGGTACTGGATATTAAGAACGGCGTCATAAAAAAGACCGGTGTGGAACAAGGGCTTAGCAGCAATAAACCCAACCGGATGATGATAGACAACGAACAACGGATATGGGTAACCTACAGCACCGGCGGCGTTGATATACTGGATACCCAGCTATCGATTGTTAAATTCCTGGGTAAGGAAAACGGGTTATCCACAGCACAGGCAACGGTAGCGGCACTGGAGGACGGCAATGGCACAATATGGATAAGTACCCTGGGTGGTGGGCTGAATATTATTGACCCGGTAAATAAAAAAATAAAATATCTTGATAAAGCACATGGCTTAAAGTCAGATTCGGTGGCCTGGCTGGTGAATGACCGCGCCAATCATGTTTGGATGGCCTCAGCAGATGGCGCCGTAAACGTATTTGGAGTCGCTGACAATTCGGTGCAAACGGTGAGGGAAGCACAACTGTCTAAAACCATCCCCACCAGCATGTTTGTAAGTGATGACGGAAAGGTTTGGTGTGGCACCAACAATGGATTGTACATTCTTGATTTGAACAAGCGTTTGGTGCGTACCATAAAACGGCACGATGGTTTAAGCGGAGGATTTATCCAGTGGATGGATAAGGATAATAACGGGCACATTTGGATTGCAACAAACAGCGGATTAAATGCAATTAACGTTCGCAAAACTGTTAGCGAACGTATTGGCAACGCTATGACGGCCAGCGTATTTGAGGACAAAAACGGGCTGATATGGCAGGGTACAAATACGGGAGTTTACATCATCAACCGTAAAAATAAAACCATAAAGCATTTATCAAAACTACATGGACTTTATAATGATACTGTGCAAACTATTAAGGAGATAAAAGGCGAAGTATTTATTTGCAGCAATAACGGCCTTGATATTATAGATTCGGCGCGCACCTCGGTAGCCCATTTCGGCACGGAAGAGGGTTTTTCGAACAGGCAAATACTATCGGCCGGGGCCGACAAAAAGAACAGGCTATGGATAGGCGGGGACCAGGACGGGTTAGATGTGCTCGACCTGAACGATTTAAGCCTGAAGCATATTGGTAAAGCGAGAGGTTTAAGCAACGGCCAAAATATAGATGATATAAAGGTCGACAAACACGGCCATATCTGGGTTTCTACGCGCATAGGGGGTGTAAATGTTATCGACCCGGATAAGTGGACCATTCAATCGATAAATACCGTAAACGGGGTAAAAATGCTGCAAGCTGATGATGATGGCAATATGTGGATAGGTACAGCAAAAGGTATTTTAATAGCCGACAAAAAAGATAATAAATTAATATCTTTTTCAACACCGCAGGGGCTTATAGACGAACGGGTAATTTCGCTGATGAGCCGCAACGGAAAGATGTATGCGGGCACTAATAAGGGTTTTAGCGAGATAACTTCGCCGGCTGGGGGCGTAAGCGGAGATGGATGGAAAGTAAGGTCGTTTGGTGAGGCAAATGGTATTATAAAACGTGTTAAAGGCAATTGGCTGACCGATATAATAACCCGTGACAATTATTATTGCATGGGCGATTCGGGCTTGATGCTGCTAAACCTGTCGCCCAAAAAAGTCGCCGCGCCGCAGGTTTTTATCAGCGGGATTAATATTATGGATGAGTCGGCCGCTTTTATGAATAAAGCTGCCTACGAGGTAACCGGGAGAGACACGCTTTGGCTTAACGATGATATATTATACACAAGTGGCCAGCATGCTGAAACTACAGGCTATACCTCGCAACGCGGGATAAAGTGGGACAGTGTTAAAACACCTTACAATGTGCCGGTTAATTTACACGTGCGGTACGACCAGAATTTTATCCAGTTCCAGTTCAATACGTTGAACCTGGCAAAACATGATACTACCTGGTACCGCTACCGTTTATTGGGGCTTGATAAGGACTGGAACCAGTTAGCCAATTTAACAAACAGTCGTAATTACTTTAGCCTGGCGCCGGGAGCGTATACATTTGAGGTGTCGGGTAAAACTATCGACAGGGATTGGACAGCACCGGCGCGGTTAAGCTTTACCATCGACCCGCCCTGGTGGCAAAAATGGTGGGCCTATTTAATTTACATAGGTATTTTTGCGGGTTTAATATGGGGTTTTACGCAGTTGCGGGCTTTGCAGCTGGTTAAAGATAAGCGCAGGCTGGAACAAAAAATAACGGAACGCACAGAAGAGGTGATGCAGCAAAAAGAAGAAATTGAAACCCAGCGCGACCACCTTGAAAAAATGGTGGACGAGTTGAAGGTGGCGCAATCGCAGTTGGTGCAAAGCGAAAAGCTTGCATCATTAGGTGAGCTTACCGCTGCTATAGCGCATGAAATTCAAAACCCACTGAATTTTGTCAATAACTTTTCGGAAGTGAGCATTGAGTTACTGAAAGAATTGAAAGAGGAGCAGGGCAAGGAAAAGCGGGATTTGGAGGATGAAAAGGAACTGTTTGACACACTGGAGCAAAACCTGGATAAAATACAATTTCACGGCAAGCGCGCCGATGGTATTGTTAAAACCATGTTGCAGCACTCGCGCAACAACAGCAGCGAGCGGGAGCCAACGGATATTAATGCGATAACGGATGAATACATGCGCTTATCGTACCACGGCTTACGCGCGAAAGACAAATCGTTTAACGCTGGCATGCTGATGGACCAGGGGAATAAAATACCTAAGCTAAACGTCGTTCCGCAGGAGATAGGGCGGGTTATGCTCAATATATTTAATAATGCTTTTTATGCGGTGCATCAAAAAAGTAAGCTCAATATTCCAAAGTATCAACCACAGGTAACATTATCTACACGGGCGGAAAAAGGGTTTGTGAGCATCACCGTAAAGGACAATGGTACCGGCATACCCGACAGCATAAAAGATAAAATAATGCAGCCGTTTTTCACCACCAAACCTACCGGCGAAGGCACCGGGCTCGGGTTATCATTAAGCCACGATATTATTGTGAAAGGTTATGGCGGTGATATACATATCAATAGTAAAGAAGGGGAGTTTACAGAATTTACGGTGATGATACCAGTGTAAGCTTAAGAGCTTTGTTGTTAAAACTTCGTAAGTCTTGCGACTATGCTACAGTTTGCGGGAATTTGGTCGCTGGTGTATATCGTACTTCACAGTCTGTCAAAGACAATCCGGAGATCATACCTTATTGCATGCAATTTTTCGCAAAGCGTTCCATTTTTGCACATATGGAACACCCGGAACGCTATTAAACATGCTAATTATCAGGTGTTTTATTTTTACCGATAGCCCGGCAGGTGCCGTAAACCGATAATAAATTGCTGTTTTTTTGGATGTGTGCCTTAAAAATTCGATTAAATTAGCGGGAATTAGTGTCAATTAAATTCCTGACATTCGTGCTATTCTTTAATTAATTATGGAGTTAGATAAAATAATAAATAGTGTAATTGATATTTCGAAACAAGCCGGCGGCTTTATAAGGGAGCAGCGCAAAACTTTCAGTGCCGATAAAATTGAGCTGAAGGGGCTCAACGATTTAGTGTCCTACGTTGATAAAACGGCCGAGGAAATAATTGTTAAAGCCTTGGTTAAAGTATTGCCCGAAGCGGGCTTTTTAACCGAAGAAAAGACGATAAACAAAACCGGTGAACGCTACAATTGGATTATCGACCCGCTTGACGGTACAACAAATTTTATACATGGCCTGCCTGTTTTTTCTGTAAGTATCGCACTGCAGGAGTACGACGAACTGGTGTTAGGAGTAGTGTACGAAGTGAACATGGATGAGTGCTTTTACGCGTGGAAAGGCTCACCGGCGTATATGAACGGCAACATAATTAAAGCCAGCGATACCCCCACGATAGATAAGAGCCTGCTGGCTACCGGTTTCCCGTATTATGATTTTACCAAACAGCCGGCGTATATCGCTTTGTTTACTGAATTAATGAAAAACTGCCATGGCCTGCGCCGGTTAGGTTCGGCAGCGGTTGATTTGGCTTACACTGCATGCGGCAGGTTCGATGCTTTTTACGAATATAACCTTAACCCGTGGGATGTTGCCGCAGGCATAGTAATAGTGCGCCAGGCAGGGGGACAGGTGGTAAACTTTAAAGGGGGCGATGAAATATTAAACAGCCGTGAATTACTGGCAACAAATGGAAAGATAACGGTGGAGATGCTGGAGGTGATAGAAAAGTATTTTTGACTTGGTGATTTCACCGATTTGAAAATGATTTCACCAATAAAACAAAAAGATTACACTGATTTCTTTTCTAATCGGTGTAATCTTTCATAAATCGGTGTAATCCCCAATTATAATGCTTCAGAAACCACTTCAGTAACCTCTGGCACCATCCGCTTCAACAAATTTTCGATACCTGCTTTGAGCGTTACGGTTGACGACGGGCAGCCGCTGCACGAGCCACGCAGCTCAACGGTTACCACGCCTTCGTCGAATGATTTATAGCTGATAGCACCGCCATCCTGCTCAACAGCCGGGCGAACGTAGTCGTGTAATATTTGTTGAATTTTAACTTCGATGTCCGAACCTTCAAAATCGCCTGCTTCGGGCTGTTCTTCGTCCTGTACTTTAAGTTCGGCCTCAACAGCGCCTTTTACAAACTCTTTTAATATCGGCAGGATATCATCCCAGCTATCGCCTTCAAATTTGGTTACAGTAACAAAGTTGCTGGCGAAGAAAACGCCATTTACAAACGAAAACTTGTAAAGCTCTTTAGCGAACGGTGATTTTTCCGCACTATCCTTTGTAGCAAAGTCAACACTGCCATTTATGAGCAACTTGTTCACAATGAACTTCATAGTTGCCGGGTTTGGGGTCGATTCTGTATATACGTTGATGTTCATCTTCTTATCTCAATTAATAATAACCTAACAAATTTAAGCAGGTTTTTGATTTATGTAACCATATTAAATTGTTATGACCTGTGGGTGACTTTGCAATTTAACACCACGCGCACTAAATTCCTGTATAAGTATGCGGTGTAATCCGCTTTATTTCGCTCTTAATTTCTTGGCTCACATTCAACCCGTCAACAAACATAGCAATGGTTTCTGCATTAACATGTGTATTGGTGCGGGTTAAATCTTTTAACGCTTCGTAAGGGTTTGGATAGCCTTCGCGCCGCAAAATGGTCTGTATAGCTTCGGCAACCACGGCCCAGTTAGCTTCGAGATGTGCATTCAGCGCATCCTGGTTAAGCAATAATTTATTTAAACCTTTTAGAGTTGATTTTATGGCGATTAACGTATGCCCTACAGGCACACCAATATTCCGTAATACCGTCGAGTCAGTAAGGTCGCGCTGTAACCTGGAGATTGGCAATTTTGCAGCAAAGTGTTCAAATAAAGCGTTAGCAATACCCAAATTGCCTTCCGAGTTTTCAAAATCGATAGGGTTTACCTTGTGCGGCATAGCCGATGAACCTATTTCGCCTTCTTTTATTTTTTGTTTGAAATAATTCATCGATATGTAGGTCCACATATCGCGGTCGAGGTCAATCAGGATATTATTGATGCGTTTTAAGGCATCGCATTGGGCTGCAAAATTATCGTAATGCTCAATCTGCGTGGTAAACTGTGAGCGGCTCAAACCTAAAATATCATTTACAAAATGGTTGCCGAAGGCCTTCCAGTCAATTTCGGGATAACCAACGTTATGCGCGTTGTAGTTGCCTGTAGCGCCGCCAAATTTGGCAGAATAGGGTACAGCTTTTAATAAATTTAGCTGGTTTTCAATTCGCTCAACAAAAACCATAATCTCTTTCCCCAGACGACTTGGCGACGCAGGTTGACCGTGTGTATGGGCCAGCATTGGTACTTTATCCCAATCGGCTGCGAATTTTTTAAGGAGAGTTACAACCTCATTAATTGCTGGGTAATATGAATTGTTTAACGCTTCTTTAAATGAAAGAGGAACGGCTGTATTGTTAATATCCTGCGATGTAAGCCCGAAGTGGATAAACTCTTTAAACTCTTCAAGGCCAAGTTTATCAAATTCCTTTTTTATAAAATACTCAACGGCTTTAACATCATGGTTGGTAACTTTCTCAATCTCTTTTATACTGGCTGCATCTGCCTCGTTAAAATTTTTAACAATGTTGCGTAACTTTTCTGCTACATTTTTATCAAACTTTTGCAGTTGCGGCAATGGGTGTTCACACAATGCTATGAAATATTCAATTTCAACAAACACCC
>JBDUDE010000410.1:0-5232 GCA_040003105.1 Mucilaginibacter sp.
TCCATACGGAATTTATCGAGCGTATCCCTGGGCGCAGTTTTAATCCAGTCGGCCAGCGGGGTAACCAGTGCCGGGATTTCGTTGCCCGATACATTGGTAATGTGCTCGTCGTTAGCCCCCTCGGCGCTGTATGGCATCCCGGCGCCTAAACGTTGTTTTTTTTCAAATACGTCGATGGTGATATCTGTCCTCCCGGAATCTACCAATCTTTTAAACATGAACAAGCCTCCGGGCCCACCACCCAGTATGGCAATACGTTGTTTATTTTTCAAGCTGTCTAAATATGTACCTACAACTACCAGGGGAAGTTTTTGTTTATAAAACCTAGGTGTCCTGTATTGCGTGCTAATCCCTGTTAATTTGGACAGTATTTAACCGGTCGGGCAGTTAAAATCGTTGAGAATGTTGTTTGGTATTGCATTTGTATATCACCAATCACATCTATTAAACATTTTAAAACATCAATTATGAGATCATTACTTTACATCGTAGCTGTCATCCTTATTATAGGGTGGGCTATCGGCACTTTTGCTTACGCAGCGGGTGGATTAATCCACATTTTACTGGTAATAGCTGTTATTGCACTAATCCTTGGATTTTTAAGGCGTGATACTGTAGTATAAGCTTCAAAATATCCGGACAGAAAAATGAAGGAAAATAACGCCCGGTTTGCTAAAGCAGGCCGGGCGTTATTGCTTGTAAGGCAATCATACCCGGGTATAACAGGTTATCTGTACCCAATCATTTGCTCAAAAAACCCGCCGATACCTTTTGCTCTGTCTACAAAATGTATTTCCAGTATCCAATGGCGGTCGTTGCCCTGCGGGTCTTTCCCCAATATGTCGGCATGGTTGTCGGGATGAATATCCAGGCCCAGGTTGCCATCGCCCAATTGCTCGTGCGGGTAAGGCCCAACAATGTGCCCGCCAATATCGCCCACATATTCCCAGCCGTATTTACGGGCGAGGTCGTGCAAATAAATAAAAAACCCGGCGCCGGTAAGGCTGCTTTGCGCGTTATGCCAATCCCTGGCCTCGTACCATGCATCCTCAATGTCCCTTAATAACGTTTGCTTTAAAGGGTCGTTACCCATAATATAGGTACGTCCCAGGTCGGCCTCATAGCCTTCAAAAATGGGTCCGAAATCCACTATAACCAGGTCGTCTTCCTGTATAACCAGGTCGGGTGGGTTGCCGCTGTAAGGCTGCATGGTGTTAATGCCGGCGCGCACAATTTTTTTATGCCAGAAGCTTTCAGTCCCGAAAAGTTCGTTTGCCAGTTTAACCACGTCGGCAATCAATTCGCTTTCCCGCTTTCCCGGTCTTATGAGGCCGCGCTCCTCAAGCGTGGCAAACAGTTCCTTTGCCTTTTCCTCGGCAATAGCCATTTTTTGTTTTACGTCGTTCATTACTTCTATCATTGGTCAATTTGTTTTATTATAGGATGGTTTTTAAGATTCCTTGGAGACGCAAAATATTGCGTCTCTACCAACCTCAATCATTCATATCCTTGCCGCTTTCCAGCGCCCGTATATTTTTTTGTACTTCTAATAAGTTTCCGCCCCTTGCTTGTGGCAGTGCCTTTGTCGCAAATTCGAGCGCCTTCTTATAATCGCCCATGGCCGAATAGCTGCTTGCCATGCCCAGGTTGGTAAAAAGTGTATTCGGGAACCGCTTATAATTCATCTTAAACACTACGATTGCGTCCTTCGGGCGTTTTGCGTTCAGCAAGCTATTGCCGTACAGGTAGGCTTCAAACTGGTCGGCATAAGGCATTGCGTTTTTCATTACCACGTCGGCCTCGGCGCGCCTTCCCAAACTATCGAGTATAGCGGCTTTGATTTGCCAGGGGGTAAAGCTTGTACTACCTCCGAACCGAAAGCTGGTGGCGCTGTCGGCCCACATCAGGCCCTCCTCCAAATTGGTTTTGTTAACCGCACAATAAGTCGCAGCCAGGTTCCATCCCTGCCATACCCCCGGCAAAGCCCTGTCCCCACGCAACTCCTTCCTGAACGATGCCAGCTGCGTTTTTATCACATCCACGTCAATCCTAAAAGGGATTGCCAGTTTTTCCCATTGTAACTGCACGGTTGCACTTGACGGTGTTTGCCCGGTAAATTTATATTCCAGCCACTCCACGCTGTTGTCAGTTTTTACCGGCTTTACCTTTACGCGCAGCGCATCTTCTGCGGGGTCATAAAAGAAGTTTCCCCACGAGGTAGAGTTTTTTGAGAAAATCAAGGTGCACTCATCAGGCCCGTAGGCTACAAAAAAGCCGTATCTGCCCGCGGCCAAATCCTGCCCCTCAATTTTAACATCTGTCGAAAATTCAATAGTTGTGTTCTCATTTGCACCGGCACGCCACGGCGCAGGTTTTTTTGCGCCGTAGCCGAGCTCAGTGTAACCTACCGGTATGAGTTCGCCCCATATATGGCCTTCCCGGTTGTTAACATGCGGACGGCTGTAATGAATAATGACGTCTGTAATGCCGATTCCTTCGCTAACCGAGGCCCGTTTATTGCCGCTGCGAGGCAGCGATGTCAGCTGCGCTTCAGCCAGTCCTGCAAAAGTCAACTGAACAGCGAGCGACAGTAAAACAGGTTTAAATAATTTTTTTATTATCATAATTTTAAATGTTTCATCATCAGGTAGTCAGTATGCTTTGTTTTACAAAATCGCTGCTTACAATAGTGGCAAATTCGTTGTTTAAGCTTGCCAGCGCGGTTTCATGAATAAGTTCGGCCGGGTAGTTTTGCCCGTCTGTTCCTTTTTTATTGAAGGTGGCAGTGGCATCGGCAACCAGGAAAGTTTCGTAACCTAAATTGCCGGCCATGCGGGTAGTGGTTGATACGCAATGGTCGGTAGTGAGGCCTGCAATTACCAGTGTTGTTATTTTATCCGCATCAAGCCGGGCCTGTAAATCGGTGCCGATAAACGCGCTGTTTACATTTTTTTGTATAACCGGCTCGCCATCTACCGGACTAACCAACTCACTAAACCGGTTGCCGGGGTGTGTTTCATGCAATGGCGAAGTCGGTATTGTTGAGCAATGCTGTATGTGAAACAATGGCAACCCGTGCTCCCGCCATAATTGTAAAAGCTCGCTTGCGCGTAGTTCGGCTTCGGGGTTGTTTCGCTGCCCGCCCCAGTATTCAATATCCCCAAAGCCTTGCTGAATGTCGATAAGAATTAATGCGGGCCTGGTTGCTTTAGTTATGATTGTTGACACGTTGGTTTTATTGATATCGGTGTTGTCCATGTTTTGCGCCATCATTATAGCGACGTCTAAAATCCAAATGAACCTATGCCACTGCCGGTTTACTATGGATTTTCTTTCATCGTTTGTTGAAACAAAGCAACACTCTTTTATTGATAAAATAAAATACTTAATTTTGATTAATCAATCACTTATTTTGATTTGAATATGGATATTCAACAGCTGAAAAACTTTCTTATTTTGTGTGATACCCTCAATTACAGGAAAGCCGCCGAACAGATTAATATTGTACAGCCCGCGTTAAGCAGGCAGATACAACTGCTGGAAAATGAAATCGGCGCCCTGCTGCTTAACCGCAGTAACCGGGCGGTGACTTTAACCGATGCTGGTGTATTTTTCAAAAAGGAAGCCGACAGAATTTTGCAGGATTTGAACAAAACAATAACCCACACCGCCCGGCTGCATAATGGCGAAGCTGGCGAGGTAAGGATTACCCATTCAAGTTCAGCAATGAATACTGTTGTGCCGTCCTTTTTGGTTAAGGTGAAACAAAAGTGGCCTAACCTTAAGACCATTGCCCAGGAAACCTCTAACCATCAGCAAATGGAAATGTTGCTGGCCCGGAAATCAGACATGGGCGTGGCGCCAAATATCGGGCTGCCGCCAGAGGTAAATTCCCGGGTTTTATACCGCGAAAATTTTGCTTTGATTTTGCCGGTTAACCACCCGCAGGCCGGTAAACAGCTAACCGATTTATCCATTTTAAGGGATGAGCCATTTATCCTGCCGCAGGCTACCACCTGCGTTAACTATATGGCGACGATATTGCAGCTATGCCAGGGGTTTGGCTTTAAACCAAACGTGGCGCACGAGTCGGCGCACTCAACGGGAGTATTGCGGTTGGTTGAGGCCGGATTGGGTATTTCTATCGAACCTGTATCTTCAGTAAAAGGCACGGACATGAATGTAAGGCTGGTCGAATTAAAGGAAGTGCCACAAAAGGCGGAGATGATTCTTTTTTGGTTAAAAGAACGGGAGACTGAACTGGGTCGGTTTATTGAGATGTTTTGATATAATAATCCAACAAAATACTACCTTAGGAAATAATTTAATTTACCCGATTCTAAACCTTACCCATGGACAGAACCCTAAAAATCTACACCAAAACCGACCACCTTTTCGCCGAATTTGTATTTAGCTATGACCACCCGCGCCAGGCCACCGCTCACTATACCCAATACCGCCGCTTGTATAACGATGACGAGGAGGATGAAGGCAAATCAGTTTACCCGGGGATGGATATGGAGATACACCTGGATTTCCGGCAGTTCGACTCGATAGAACAAATTAAAACCTACGATATTGAGGTAGCCAGGAAAGAGTTAGGGCGCGACATGACCGATCCGCGCGGGTATAATTATTTATATGACGCTACGCCTGTGCTGCTGCGCTACATTGTTACCAATCGCATTGGCGGTATGGTAAACGTTTTGTTCAGCTTTATTGAAAATACTAAGGAAGTAAAGTTCCTGTCGGCCGTTCACCCCCGGTTTGATTTTGATATATCGTCCAATAGCCTTGAAACCAACATTAACTGCATTGAAAGGATTCCCTTGTATGTCGACCGCGATGTTTGGGAAATAAACAGCCGCGATTTGAAGCGCCTGGAGCCTTGGTATTGAGAGGTTGAGGGAATATTTATCGTAGAGACGCAATATTTTGCGTCTCACTCAGACAGGTGATAAACACTTATTTACCGGCCACGATGGCGACCTGTACGCGGGAGACGGAAATATTCCGTCTCTACAACATTTTGTTCCTAAAATATAATGCTGCTAACGTACACATCCCCGCCAGCGCTGAAAATGCCGCTGCGAATGCAAAAAAGTAAATATATTCCAAAACTCCATCAGGACAATAGTTTTGAAAGAATACATCTATGTGATATTATTGCGTTTGATGAATTTAAAAAATACTACACTGATAAGATAGAAGGTTGCAAAAATGACATTTTAT
>JBDUDE010000368.1:0-1576 GCA_040003105.1 Mucilaginibacter sp.
AGCGCTGGCTTGTTTTATTTGCAGATACGATAGACGGTAATTTTAACGGGCCCATGGCAATTGATGCAAAGAAAAGAGCTGGTTTAATGGCCGATATCTTCCTCGTAAAATTAGAAAGAATGAACGGCGACCCCGGAAAGGTAATAGTTTAACACCCTCACAACGGCAGCGCCACAATAAACGAGGTGCCGCTTCCAGGCAACGATTTCACAGCAATGGTGCCGTGCATTTGCTCAATGGCTTGTTTAACAAAATACAAACCCAGCCCCATACTTTTTTTATTAAGCCCCGACTTAAAATATTTGTTAAAGATGTTTTTATGCTGATTGGGTTTAATGCCTATCCCATTATCCTCAACCTCGATAACACAATGTTTGCCATCGCTGTATGATTTTACTTTTACCCATTGCTCCGGCTTGCTGAAATCGGCATATTTTATGGCGTTAGATACCAGGTTGTTAAACACTGTTTTTAAATCGGCGCCATTGCAGTTAACCTCCCATACCTCCAGCTCGCTTAAAAACTTCACTTTCTTACCTTCGGCGAAAAAGCTATTTTGGGTTATTACATCTTTTACAATTTCATCCAGTTTACAAAGTTCAACCCCATTGCGGTTTTCATTGCGGATGGTGTGCAATACTTCCTTAATGTACTTATCCTGCAGCTGAATGGTTTCCTGCATCATATCGGTATAGGTTGATATTTTGGTAATATCCTTCTCCTTTTCCAATACCGAAACCAGTCCGCTCAATGATGTTAACGGGGCGCGTAAATCGTGGGTAACGGCAAATACAAAATGATTTATCCGTTCGTTCATGCTTTTAAGCGCAAGGTTTTGGTCGATAATTACTTTTTTAGAGCTATGCAATTTTTTAAGCATCAGCCCCGCAAGCAAAGCGGTGCAGATTAAAATAATAGCCGAGATTGCTAAGTCAGCAATAAAAACATAATGGTCGACTGTGCGCGATGCTGTGCCCAATATGGCGGAAAAATCGCGTTGCTGAATGGTGAGGTTATCTGATATGGTGTTTACCTCTAAAACAATGCCTTCCTGATCAACCTGTCTTCCGGCGCTGATATCCCTGTGCGCAGCCGAACCTATCTGGTTTAATTTTGCCACTAGTACGTCTGATTGCTCCCAGGCTTTTATTGCCCGTTTGAAAAACGCCTCATTTTTAAAATGTTGAAAATACCATATCAGCTCCGGCAAATCATCCGGGTGATTGGCGCCCATCAAAAAACCGATACGCGCAATTTTAACGTCTTTACCTGCCGATAAAGCTTCGCGTGCGATGCTGTCGCCGCGCGGTATAGAAATGTCGTCTTTAAAAACCAGGAAGTCTGATTCATCGTGCGAGTAGATATAGCTAAGCAAATGCCGGGTAGCATCCTTTTCGCCTTTTGAATATTGCGATTCGAAATTAGTATACGCCCTGCCGGCCGAAAGAATTTTGACGGAATAATAGTGCGTAACGGCTATGGCAGCGGTTGCCACCAATACAATAACGGTTAAAGCAATAATAAGTTTCTTCATGGTCAACCTCACCGGTGCACGCCCTATGGTAGAAGTGAGCGA
>JBDUDE010000965.1:0-5217 GCA_040003105.1 Mucilaginibacter sp.
TCCACAAATCCGAAATCGAACATCCGAAATCCGGCATTCAGCATTAACTTTGCTATCTTCATACCAGGAAAAGAATAGACGATGCCCGATTTCTCTCACTTACACGTTCATACCCAATTTTCACTGCTCGACGGCGCTGCCGACATATCCAAACTATACAAAAAAGCAGCCGCCGATGGCATGAAAGCCCTGGCCATTACCGACCACGGCAACATGTTCGGCGTGTTTAAGTTTGTGGCCGAAGCGGGTAAGCACAATGTGAAACCTATTGTAGGCTGCGAGTTTTACGTGGTGGATGACCGTCATAAAAAGCAGTTCACCAAAGAGAAAAAGGATAAACGTTTCCACCAGCTGATGCTGGCCAAAAATCCTGAAGGTTATAAAAACCTGGTTAAGCTGTGCTCTGCCGGTTACATGGAAGGGTTGTACAGCAAATGGCCCCGTATTGATAAGGAACTTATACTAAAACATCATAAAGGTTTAATTGCTACTACCTGCTGCCTGGGTGCATCGGTACCACAGGCCATTTTACGTGGGACCGAAGAAGAAGCTGAAATCGAATTTAAATGGTGGCTCGACCTGTTTGGCGAAGACTACTACATCGAAATGCAGCGCCACGACATCCCCGAACAAAATACGGTGAATGCGGTGCTGATGAAGTTCGCTAAAAAGTATAATGTGAAGATGATCTGCTCCAATGATTCGCACTACGTGGATCAGCAGGATTCAAACGCGCATGATATTTTGCTTTGCGTAAACACCGGCGACATGCAGAGCACGCCTATTGCAACGGACGAAGAAGGCGGCAAAGGATACCGTTTCGGTTTCCCTAACGACCAGTTTTATTTTAAAACACAGGCCGAAATGGGCAAGCTGTTCCATGATGTGCCGGAATCGTTAGATAACACCAACGAGATTGTTGACAAGGTAGAGGTGCTGAAGCTAAAGCGCGATATCCTGCTGCCGAACTACGTTATCCCCCCTGAATTTAAGATCCACGGAGACAGTGTTGCAGATGCCGTTAACCAATGGGAATACCTGAAGCATTTAACCTACACAGGCGCTAAGGAACGCTACATTGATATATCCCCGGAAGTACAGGAACGTATTGATTTTGAGTTGTTCACCATCCGTACCATGGGTTTTGCCGGTTACTTTTTAATTGTAGCCGACTTTATAAAACATGGGCGTAATATAGGCGTTTTTATAGGGCCGGGACGTGGCTCTGCCGCCGGATCGGTTGTTGCCTATTGTACCGGCATCACCAATATCGACCCTTTAAAATACAACCTGCTGTTTGAGCGTTTCCTGAATCCCGACCGTAAGTCGATGCCCGATATTGATACGGACTTTGATGATGCGGGTCGCCAAAAGGTAATTGATTATGTGGTTGAAAAATATGGTAAAAACCAGGTAGCGCAGATCATTACCTATGGCTCGATGGCTGCCCGTACCAGCATACAGGATGTGGGCAGGGTACTGGATATGCCGCTATCCGAAGTGAATGCCATCAAAAAATTTGTTCCGGATACGTTAGGTATTACCCTGCGGGAAGCAATAGAACAAGTGCCTGAACTAAAGGAAATATTAAAAGGCAACGATTTGAAGGCCCAGGTTTTACGGGAAGCCGAAAAACTGGAAGGCTCCGTGCGCAATACAGGTGTACATGCTGCCGGTATCATCATTGCGCCGTATGACCTTACTGATATCGTACCGGTAGCTGTTGCGAAAGATTCTGACCTGCTGGTAACCCAGTATGATGGTCGTGTTATTGAGGATGCCGGTGTTATCAAGATGGACTTCCTAGGTCTTAAAACCTTAACTATCCTCAAGGATGCATTAAGGCTGATCAAGCAAAACCACGACGTAACCATTGATATTGACACTATCCCGCTGGATGACCTGCAAACTTTTGAACTTTATCAGCGTGGCGATACCAATGGTACCTTCCAGTTTGAAAGTGACGGGATGCAAATGTACCTGCGCGATCTAAAGCCGGATAAGTTTGAGGACCTGATAGCCATGAATGCGCTATACCGTCCGGGCCCTATTGAGTATATCCCCAACTTTATTAACCGCAAGCATGGCCGCGAGCCGATAACGTTCGACCTTGCGGATATGGAAGAATACCTGGGCGAAACCTACGGTATTACCGTGTACCAGGAACAGGTGATGCTTTTATCGCAAAAATTGGCAGGCTTTAGTAAAGGCGATGCCGATGTGCTGCGTAAGGCCATGGGTAAGAAGCAGATTGAGATTCTGAACAAAATGGAGTCGCAGTTTATGGATGGGGCGGCTGCCAAAGGTCACCCTAAAGATAAGCTCACCAAAATATGGACCGACTGGAAGGCATTTGCACAGTACGCGTTCAATAAATCGCACTCAACCTGTTATGCTTTTGTGGCATACCAAACAGCTTATCTTAAAGCCCACTATCCATCCGAGTACATGGCGGCGGTTTTAAATAACCAAAACAACATGGAAAAGATTACCTTTTTTATGGAGGAATGCCGCCGCATGGGGGTAGAGGTTTTGGGGCCGGATATTAATGAAAGTGATATGGCCTTTGCTGTTAACAGTAAGGGACAGATACGTTTCGGGCTTACAGGTGTGAAAGGGGTAGGCGATAAAGCAGTTGAAAGTATTATTGAGGAACGTAACGAGCGCGGCCCGTATAAATCGGTTTATGATTTTGCGCAGCGGAGCAACACCCGGAGCGTTAATCGCAAATCGTACGAAAACCTGGTTTATGGCGGTGGATTTGATGAGTTCGGTTTAAACCGCGCCCAGTTTTTTGCTAAAACAGAAAACGGTGTATTAACAGGCGTGGAGCGTTTGATTAAGTACGCCAATGATTATCAGAATACCCAAAGCAGCTCGCAATCATCCTTATTTGGTGGCTCTGTAGCCTCATATATACCCGAGCCTGCCATGCCTGAATCGGATGAGTGGCCGCTGATTGAAAAACTGAAATATGAAAAAGATGTGATCGGTATTTACCTAACGGGGCACCCGCTTGATAATTATAAGGTAGAGCTGGAACGTTTCTGCAACGCCACTATCAGCGATTTAAAGCTGATGCAAAAGGCGCGTTCGGGCGAAGGGGGCGAAGAAATAATGACCGCATTTGCCAACCTGCGCCGCAAAGGTGAAATATGCATCGGCGGACTGGTAGGCAACGTTCAGCATAAAATGACTAAGACGGGCAAACCCTTCGGCACTTTTGTTTTGGAAGATTATAATGAGTCGTACGAGTTTGCGCTGTTTGGCGATGACTATGTGAAGTTCCGTAACATGATGATGGATGGGTATTTCCTTCACCTGCGCGGCATTATTGAAGAGAAGTTTCGCCAGAAAGATAACTGGGACATGAAGATAACAGTAATGAGCCTGCTATCCGAAATGCGGGATAAACTCACCAAGTCGTTAACCGTATGCCTGGAGCTTAACGCCCTGAACAGCCGCCTGCTTGCCGATTTACAGGGCTTAATCGATACCAATAATCAAAAATACCCGGTTAAAAACTGCACCCTCAAATTTATGATAAAAGACAGGGAAGAGAACATGCTGGTTGAACTGCCCTCCAAAAACTTTAAAGTAAACCCAAGCGACGATTTAATGGCGGATATTTTTAGTTTAACCAATGTGCAACCGGTGTTGAATTGATTTGAATTATTCAATCACTTCAGTCGGTACAGCCGCGGGCTTATAGGGTATAAATAAAATTACTACAGCTACAGTTTGTATTATAGTTTGAATCAATCCAACATATCCGTCGATTGGCACTGATTTAAACAGTGAGGGTATTGTTATGATAGTTAATAAAATACCAGGAATTGATAAAATTAGTAATACCCATCTAACCCATGGGTATCCTTTTCGTACCAAATAGGCCGAAACAATCAGCATTATTATTGTCAACAACATAACTTCTCCGTCGAAAATTGTTGAGGTTTTCCTCATTAACCAATAGGTTATGAGAACTACTAAAGCTGAAAGCCTAAATAAATTCGCTGATTTGACGGCATTTGGGTGTATGGATTTTTCCATGTTTGGTAATAAGGTAGGGCAAAGTAATAAAATACTTTCAACAATAAAAACCCTCTTGTTAATTCCCGTCTCCGCAGGGTCTCTCGACAGAAGCCCCTGCGGTGGATTAGCTTTCGGAGCGAAATAGCCTGTATACATCCATCGCGTCGAGTGACTGCATACCAACGCAGGGTCGTCTTTGACAGACCCTGCGTGGACAAAAAAGCCTAAAGTAAACGTTGCCTGTTTTGGTTTGATATTCTCGCATTATAACATTAAATTTGTTAGATAGACGTCGATTATGAGCACAGAAGTTATTAGAGAGAGATTACATGAGTATATCCGCTTTGCCGATGATAAAAAAGTAGAGGCGATTTATACAATGGTGGAAGACGAGATTGTGGAAGAATTGGATTTGTGGGAGGATGAAGGTTTTCTAAATGAATTAAAATCTCGCCTGGACGATATCGAAAGCGGGGCCGACGAGGGTATAACGTGGGATGAAGTGAAGGCTAAAGCTAAAAGCGAACTGAATTCCGGGCGATAGTGGAATTTACCGTCAAAATCTATAAAAAGGCTTACAAAGAATATTTTGAAGCTTACAAGTGGTACGAAGAGCAATCTCCAGGATTAGGAAATCGTTTTCAATTTTCGGTTGAGAGGCAGATCGCCAAGGTTACTAGAAATCCATTATTCTATCCATTGAAAAAGCTTGGCACAAGAGAAAGCAGGGTTGATGATTTTCCATATTTAATTGTCTACAAAATATTTCCCGCGAAAAATTTAATCTCTATCGTAGCTATTTTTCATACAAGCAGAAATCCTTTAAGAAAGTATTTCCGGTAAATATGAGACTGATAAAAGAACCACACGATGTGGACTTATCTTCAAAATCTGAACCCTGGACAGCCGAAGAGCTTCTGGATTTCAGAAAAGTTATGAATGAAATAAAGGCGAAAAGTGCAAAATCGAAGCCTAAAACGCGCATGGGTAAATAACTCACCTCCAAGTCATTGCGGGGAACGAAGCAACCTCTGCACATGCTAATCAAAGAAACATAAGCTTTGTGGTGACCTGTCAGTCGCATTTAGGTTCTCATAAATATTAAGATTCTTGAATGTCCTGCGTAGAGTTTGCTTCGTTCCTTATAATGACGTGTTTATAAGTTACTGATTATCAGTATACTTT
>JBDUDE010000396.1:0-1572 GCA_040003105.1 Mucilaginibacter sp.
TGATTTTATGATTAAGGATGCCTGTCCGCCGTAAGTAATCATGAAAATCCTTTATCATGGGAATCATGGCTGAGACAAATAGGCGTTTGTCCGTCCGGTTGTGAGGGTGGTTGTTTGCGGCCAGGGTTGAACGGATATTTAAACTATAACTTTTATCTACGCAGTTTGTCGGCTACTAAACGCTGGCCACAAGGCCAGAACCTATGCGGCAACGGAAAATCGCTTGCGGGAACAGCGAAAAGTCATGACGTTACAAAAAAACGGGACCATCATCATTGATAGTCCCGTTGTATGGATTGGCAAAAGCGCAGGTTAATTTTACGCGGGCCGACCTTTATTCAGTTTTTTTAACTGTAGTGGTAGTAGTAGTTTTTGTGGCCGGCGTTGCCGTTGTTTTTTTGTAAGTTTTGTGATACGTATGTGCCGGCCTGTGGTAGGTTGTTGAAGTACGCGTAGCGTGGTGCGTACTTACATTAGCGGCAACAGCCGGTTTTGTTTCGGTAGTGGTAGTTACCTGGGTTGTTGTGGGCGCCGGAGCAGGTACAACCACGGGCACCGGTGCGGGTGCAGGTGTACGTACGGTATCATGTACCACAACTACTGTTGGTTCCGGTGCAGGCGGTGGTGGGGTTACCACTATCGGCGCGGGTGTGGGTTGCGGCTTTGAATGACCGGTTACGGCACTCTCGGCGGCATCGTTTATAGCACCAGGTGTTCCCGTGCCTGTCATCTTAATTTTGGTTATTGTACGCCCATGAGCGCCTTTTCTAACCTTCTTTTTAATCTCGATGGTATTTTTTGTCGTGTCCTGAGTTTGGGCCTGTGCAGTTTGGACTGTCCAAATCAGGCCGGCTAGAAATAATATTAAACTGATCTTTTTCATAACGATTTATATTAGTAATGTCTTTATGTAACATAACTATTACAATATTGTTTTTTTATTATTTTATTTACTTAACTTGAAAGAAATAAGTCACCGCTTTTGGCGTTTCCCCGTGCAGACGCCGACGGATTTACACCCCGGCAGTGACGCCTGGAGAACGGCGTGAAGACTTTCGGCCTTTCCCGACGTTCCTGTCTTTTCGGACTTTTCCGACTCCCTTCCAAAACCTTTTACCTTTCGCCTTTTACCTTTCACCTATTCTTCCTATACTTGTACTATTGACATTTGCAGTTGCCAATTATGCCCAAATACTGTTTAACCCTCGATTTAAAAGACGACATTGCTTTAATTGCTGAGTACGAACGGTACCACGAGAATATTTGGCCGGAGATTAGGGAAAGCATCACCAGCGCCGGCATTACCGGCCTCGAAATTTACCGCTTTGATACGCGCCTGTTTATGATTATGAAGGTTGATGACACCTTCAGCTTTGAGCGCAAGGGCCAAATGGATGCCGCTAACCCCAAAGTGCGGGAGTGGGAAGATTTGATGTGGAACTACCAGCAGCCGCTTAAAAATGCCATAAAGGGGGAGAAATGGGTGCTGATGAATAAGATATTTGAACTTTGACCCTCTTGTCATTGCGAGTCTCCATCAGGGGTAAACCCTGAAAAAAATAGCAATGACGT
>JBDUDE010000002.1:0-1572 GCA_040003105.1 Mucilaginibacter sp.
TCAGGTTGCGTTTACCGTTTTGTATAAAGCTTTTCACTTCGTTAAGCGTAAAGCCGGTAAGCCCGGTTATTTCTTTATAGCACTTCTCATTTAAATAAAACAAACCAACACTTTGTTTTTGGTTCGCCGGTAATTTATCCATGCATTTCTCCAGCGCCTGCATTGCTGCCTCGCGGTTGTTATCATCAGGATGCAGAATTAATGAAAATTCCATAACGTCATCCAAATTAATTACTTCCATCTTTTTACCGGCGCGCAGCTGCATCAGGCAATAATTGCGGCTAAGCACGTACAACCAGCTTTTAAACTGTTTGATGTCGTGCTGCTTAACCTTTACCGTCAGCTCTTCAAAAATCCCCATAACGGCATCTTTTGCCTGCTCTTCATCTTTCAGGTATTTTAAGCAAACCCCATAAACCAGCGGCATTTGCTTTTCATAAAGTTTGCCTAAATGCAGCAAATCACCGCTTTGGCGGTAAAGGGCTAGCAGTTGCTCATCGTCTGCATCGGTTGGCTTAACGGGTTTCTTAAAAAAATTCATTTACGGGGTGGTAAAATTAATTTTTTTAAATGGCTTATGGAAATGTGCATTGTACAGCGACATTAAGGGCTTTTAAGGATTTATTGATTGCGCATGTAAAATAAGGCCATTTTTTAAACCCTTTAATCATGGTTTAGAAAGGTCACGAATTCCGCCATCGCTGCGCCCGGGTCTTCCTGTTTCATAAAATTTTCGCCAATTAAAAACCCGTCAAAGCCCGCAGTTTTTAGCTCCTTAATGGTTTGGGGGTTACTGATAGCGCTTTCGGATATTTTTAGAAACTCTGCAGGGATATGCGGGGCAAGGTCGTACGAGGTTTGTACCGATACCGTGAAATCCGCCAGGTTACGGTTATTTATGCCGATTGCATCAAGGTTTGGGTTGATGCTGCGCTTCAGTTCTTCCAGGTTATGCACTTCTAACAACACATTTAAGCCGAGGCTTTTTGCCAATGATGCTAAGGTTTCAATTTCGGCAGGCGTAAGTATCGCCGCAATCAATAATATGATATCTGCGCCTAATGATTTTGCTTCGATGATCTGGTATTCATCAATCATAAAATCCTTACGCAAAATTGGGATGGTGTTGGCGTTTCGCGCTGCCACCAAATCGGCCTTTTTACCCATGAAGAAATTGCGGTCGGTTAAAACGGATAGCGCCGAAGCGCCGGCAGCAGCATAGCCGTTGGTAACACTTTTTACTGATACCTTATCGTTAATTATCCCCTTTGATGGCGACCTGCGCTTAAATTCAGCGATGATGCCCGTCCGTGCAGGGTCGAGCAGGAAATCTTTAAAGGAATAACACTCGTGATGGAAAAGTTCTGATTCTTCTAATTGAGTGTACGAAGTGCGGGCTTTGGCACGCTGCACTTCGCGCTTCTTGTTAGCAACTATCTTATCTAATATATTCATGAGGCCCCAACCCCTAAAGGGGGATTTTTTGTTTTGCAAATTTGTTAGCACCCAACCCCTAAAGGGGGATTTTAATTTGCAAGTTTAATTAATAAATTTTAATAGACCATGTAGTGC
>JBDUDE010000578.1:0-5212 GCA_040003105.1 Mucilaginibacter sp.
CAATTTTCATGGCAAACACACCCGACTGGTGTTTCTCAACACCGTTGTCAAAAAACATCAAATTGCCTTGCTGATTGATGTGGGCCGCGTGCGCCTGGGTGAAATTGCATTCGGCAGGCAAGGCTATGGTGCCGCCTTTACCAAATTTGTAGATCACCTTACCGGTTTTAGCGTCAATTTTCCAGATTTGCCCGTTGTTATAAAACGACATCAGGTAATTACCGTCAGCATCATAATTTAGGCTGTTGGCATGCATCCAGTCTTTTTTGGTTTTTAGCAGGCTTTTGTCCTTCAGCGGGTCCATTACATCAAACACGCTCCATTTGTAAACCTGTTTGCCTGTTTTGTCCATCACCATAATGCCATCGCCATTAACAGTATCTTTTTTGCCGCCGCCAACAGCAGTAAGGTCCATTATTTTTTGATCGACAAACAAAGTCACCAGCTGGCCTTTATCGTTTTTAAGGATCTCGTGGTGTATGGTTTGCTTAAAATCACCCTGGCCTTTGGTTAGGTGTAACAGCGTATCGCCAAGCAGGTTAATTTCCAGTATCTCGCTGCCATAGCTGGTGGGCTCATCGTTGCGGCCTAAAATAGACAGCAGGGTGTGCTCTTTTGTAAAATTGATCACTTTAAAGCCCAGCCTGTCTATCATGTGATACCACCTGATTTGCCCCTGTTGGTCAACCAAATAAGCCACTCCTGGCGCAAAACGTTTGTTGATGAGCATTAGGCCATCTTTAAATTCTGCCGGTAAAACTGTTTTATCTGCTGTTTTGGCCTTAAACTGATCCTGCAAAAACATTTGCAGCTCGTGCGATTTGAAAGTATATACCTTGCTAACACTTTTAATCCCATCGCTAAGGCTTACCACGTTGTAAGAGTAGCCGGTGTTGGGAATGATATTGCAAAGTACCAGTGAGTGCACTTCTTTGTTTTTTGACAGTAAAGACCTGAATTTTTGGCCAGTTCTATCTTTATCAGCCCAATACTCCACATACACATCGGCCGAGCCGGTGGTGGTCACATCTACCTGTATCTTTAAATCGTTATTGTTGTGTAACCCAACGTGAATTTCTTTAACAATACCTTTATTGCTGCAGCCAGTAAAGGCTATGCCAATTATCAATACTGCTAAATAACAAACCCAATGCTTTGTTATACCCCGATTTTTTGCACTCATCATTTTAAAAGGTAAAGAATATACAGCTTTTTAAAGCCGTATATTCTTATTTATATTGATAATTATGGAGCAATTATTGCCTTCCTGAATTATTCAGGTTAGGGTTTATGTTCACTTGGTTTATAGGATACGGGAAATACTGATCGCGGGGTAAAATAACTGTTTGGTTTAGGCCCGCCCGTTTCAGGTAAGCATTTACCAAAACATCATATTTACCAAACCTCATTAAATCGGCTCTTCTTTTTCCTTCATAATACAATTCCCAGCCACGCTCCTGTAAAAGTGCGTCACGGAATGTAGATTGGTTCAGCTCGCCCATTGCCAATTGTTTAGCATGCGACCTGCCCTTAACCATGTTTACTAACCCAATGCTTTCTGCCGACGGGCCGCTCAGCTCGTTTAAAGCTTCTGCTCTGCTCAGTAACACATCGGCATAGCGTAAAATATCAACGCTATGGCCATCATAGTATGTGTTATCAGCTCTGCTCGGGTCGGCATATTTCATGGTTGCAACATCGGGCATATACAAAACACCTGCCGGCGGGGTTGCACCCAATGTCGGTGCTTCTTTGTGTGTTAATCCGTCAACACCCTCGTACTCGGTAAAAAACATTTTTTTACGGTCGTCTTCATCGCCATAGCTGTTATAAAAATCCCAGGTTACGGCATAATACTGCCACCTGTCGGTTAATACCGGGTGGTTTAGCGGGCCAAAGTGGTTCAGCAACTCAGTTCCATTTACGTTTGCATCGCTTAATACCGAGAAGATATTTTCTGAGCACCATTTGTTATCCTCTTTAAATAAACCGTCATAGGTTGGAAATAAATGATAAATGCCAAGGTCCATAATCTGCTTTGTTAAATCAGTAACTTTTTGCCACTGGTGCTGGCGCAGGTATAGTTTAGCCAGCAAAGTCATGGCGGCACCTTTGGTAGCGCGGCCAACATCGTTAGTTGAATAATATTTGTTGCTTTGATAATCGACAGGCAGTGTGCTGATAGCGCCCTCCAGGTCTGATATTAGCAGCGCATCAATAGTTGCAACAGGGGTAACAGGAGGCTGGCTAGTGTATTTCGGATTTGCAAGGTCTTTTTCGGTTACCAAAACTACCGGTCCCCATGCATCTGTCAGGTCAAGGTAGGCAATGGCACGCAAAAACTTCATTTCTGCAAGGAACTGGCTTTTAGCGTCATTACTGATTGTTGTCATAGCCGAAAGGTTATAGATCGCATTATTAGCATCTGCAATCAGTTTATAGATTTGCCTCCAGTCTTCGGCTAATAAGCCGTTTGCAGAGTTCCATTGAACCAATGAAAGCTGACCAGGGTCGCCACCATAATCGCAATGGCCTACGTCGGTTGTTAAATCGGTTAGGGCAAAGTGCCTCACTGTCCAATAATCAAAGTTATCGCCAACAGCCGGCCCCTTTAAACGTGCGTAAACGGCGTTTACCGCAGCTATCGCGTCTGATTGTGAGTGGAAGGCATTAGTGCTGGTTAAGTTGCTGTACACCTTCGGGTCGAGGTTCTTGTTGCAGGAGAACTGCAAAAACACAGCAGCTCCGATCAGGATAATATTATATTTTTTCATTTTTTTAATTTTATGTTGATCCTTTAAGGGATGATTATGATTAATGAACAGAAACTTTAATCCCAAAAGCGAAGGTTCTGAACGCAGGGAAGGCATTGAAATCCAAGCCTCCGGCGGTGTTGCCGGTATGCACGTTTACTTCGGGGTCGGTTCCTTTGTAGCCTGTTACGGTAAGCAGGTTTTGTGCTTCACCATATATCCTTAGGCCCTGTACAATTTTTATGCGCTGGAACAATGAAGAAGGGAAGCTATAGCCTAATGAAACCGATTTTAAGCGGGCATACGAAGCATTCTCAACAAAGCGTGAGTTTACATAACCGCCATAAGTGCTCAGGAAATAACCTTCGCGCGGGATGTCAGTATTTTCGTTTTTGCCGGCTACAAACCTGTTTAAGGCGTCGGTACTGGTTGTTGATTCTAATACCAACCTGTTCATATTAAACAACTTGTATCCAAATGCACCCTGGATAAATATATTAAGGTCAAAACCTTTGTAGTGAAAATCGTTACCAAAACCCATTGAAAAATGAGGACTTGAGTTACCTAAATATTTCTGGTCGTCCGGTGTTATTTTGCCATCACCATTTACGTCTACATATTTAGGGTCGCCAGGTTTTGAATTTGGCTGCGGTGCGTAAGTTTCGCCGGTTTTAAGTACGCCTGCATAAACATAACCGTAAAGCTCGCCCAGTTCCTGTCCTACCTGCAACCGCGAAAACTCTCGGCCAGATACCGTTCCGCTTGGGTTAGCGGTATTGCTGCTGATGGTTTTGATACCCCCCAGGTCCAGAGCTTTTTGCTTGTTGTAAGAAATGTTAAAGCTGGTGTTCCATGAAAAACCATTTGAACGGATATTATTGGAGTTGACAGCAAGCTCGACGCCCCTGTTTTCAATAGCGCCTGCGTTTACCAGTTGGGTGTTAAAGCCCCACCATTGGCCTATTGGAAGATTAAGTAACAGATCACTGGTTTTTTTGCGGTAAACGTCAATAGTAACGTTAATCCGGTCATTTGAAAAACCCATATCCAAACCTGCATCAAATTGCGCAGTGCTTTCCCATTTAAGGTTAGGGTTTGCCAGCGTAGACGGCTCGATACCTACCTGCAACGCCCCGCCCGGACTAAGCACTGTGCTGTAGTTACCAAATGTGCTCAGGTATTGGTAATTGTTGATCCTGTCATTACCGGTGACACCGTAGCTTACCCTGGCCTTTAAGTTTGAGAAGGTGTTTAAGTTTTTAATAAAATCCTCATCGGTAAATTTATAAGCCACAGCTCCCGATGGGAAAATACCATGCCTGAAGTTGCTGCCGAATTTTGATGACGCATCGTCCCTCAAAGTAAATGTGGCCAGTATCTTATCCTTATAAGCATAGTTCAACCTGCCGTAATAATCGGTAAGTGACGATTCTGATTTACCGCTGTTATAGCCGTTTACTGTAGAACCGGCACTCAAGTTATAATACAAAAAAACATCAGTAGGGAAACCTTTGGCACCTGCGCCAAGAGACTCGGCCACATCTCTTTGGTTTGAATTACCTACCAATAAGGTAAAGTCGTGATCTTTAACCTTGTATTTGTAGGTCAAATAGTTTTCAACCAACCACCTGAATGCGGTTGACATTTGCTCGGCGGCTATGCCGCCGTTTGCTTTACCGGCAACTAATGTCCTGGGGGTATACTGGCCGGCAGTAACCTGGCCATACTCGCTGCCTGCGCCTAAATGGTAGGTAAGGCCTTTAAATAAAATATAATCTAAAGAAACATTACCGTTTAGCAGTTTGCTGCCGCTTTTGTTGGTTGGCTCCAAAAGATTGGCCAATGGGTTGTTTTTACCCTGGTACACGTAATAAGTGCCGTCCGGATTATAAACCGGGATATTTGGCTGCGCAACAAAAAGGCCGAACAAAGGCGCGGTGATGTCGCCGGAGTATGATTGTAACGTTGAATTAGAGCTGGCTCCATAAAAGTTAGCACTTAATTTTAAGTTTTCATTCAGATTTTTCTCAGCGCCAATCCTTGCGGTGTATCTTTCCAAACTGGTGTTTTTTAATACCCCCAATTGTTTAAGGTAATTACCCGATACGTAAATTTTTGAAGTCTTGTCGGCGCTGCTGATGCTTAAATTACGGTTTTGAACCGTTGAATTTTGAGTAGCAGCTTTTAACCAGTTGGTATTGGCCAATGGAAAGTTTGACGGGAATACAGGGGGTTTGCCATCTTCAACGGCGGTAGCATTCTGGATATCGGTATACTGCTGCCCATTTAAAAGAGATGGATGGTACGTCATATATTGCTGTCCGTTTGATAAATCGGCTTCAACGGCTGTAACGCCCATTTTACCTTTTTTAGTCGTAATTAAAATTACGCCGTTGCCGCCACGTGAGCCGTAAATGGCTGTTGCTGATGCATCCTTCAAAATCTGGATATCTTCAACG
>JBDUDE010000774.1:0-5210 GCA_040003105.1 Mucilaginibacter sp.
ACAGCAAAAAGCCGCCATTGCTCTTGTTAAGCTATGGCGGCTCTTACATGCGTAGTAAGGGCGCTTTATCTGCCATCAAGGTTTGTAGTGACAGTGGTAAAGGCGGGGCTGTTTCCATGTTAAAATACTTCGCGATCTTTGACCAGAGATCATTCCACCTAAACGGGTCACCGTTGGTAATGTTAAAAGCCTGATTGGCACACTGCTTTGTCTATTATCCTAAAAGTCATATAAAAGGAGGCTACTGATTAATTGGCAACGTTTGTTTCCAATTTCCTGTTTTGGCTAAACGAAACGCAGATTTGGATAAATCCGGCTGGCTAAACCAGCCCATCTTTGTAGTAACAAAACAAATAAAATTATGCGCGTTTTCGTTACAGGAGCCACAGGCTTCATAGGTACTGCCATTGTGCAGGAATTAATAGGTGCCGGTCATCAGGTATTGGGTTTAGCCCGTTCAGACGTATCGGCTCAAAAGCTGATCGATGCGGGTGCGGAGGTTCACCGGGGCGACCTGGAAGATCTCGACAGCCTCCGTAGCGGTGCCGCCCAATCAGACGGTGTGATCCATACCGGGTTTATCCATGACTTTACTCGCTTCGCGGAAGTTTGCCAGGTTGATAAAATAGCGATTGAAACGATTGGTGAGGTATTGGCAGGTTCCGACAGGCCGTTTATCGTTACCTCCGGCACAGCGCTGGTTAGTCCGGGAAAGCTGGCAACAGAAGATATAACTCCTCCGATCAACCCCGCCTGGCCGCGCTCTTCCGAACAAACAGGCGATGCTGTTCATGCGTCAGCCATCCGGTTATCACCATCGGTGCATGGCGACGGGGATAAACACGGATTTATACCCATACTGGTCAATATCGCCAAAGAAAAAGGCATTTCGGCGTATATCGGCGAAGGACAAAATCGCTGGAATGCGGTACACCGGCTGGATGCGGCTCATTTGTACAGGCTGATTTTAGAGGCCCCGACAAGGGCGCCCCGTTATCACGCTTGCGCCGAAGAAGCCATCACCGTTAAAGCGATAGCCGAGGCCATCGGCAAACAACTGAATTTACCGGTAGTTTCGATAGCGCCGGAGGCAGCCGCTGAACATTTTGGCTGGTTCTCGCACATGGCCGCTATCGATTGCCCGACATCAAGCCAATGGACGCAGGAACAATTGAACTGGCTCCCAACACATGCTACCTTACTCGCCGATATCAATAACGGCATTTATACCAAATAAAAAGCGATAAACTATTGGTTTACTGATAGCATCATCACCGTTAAAGAACAAATTTAAATAATGAAAATTATAGTCACCGGCTCCTTAGGAAACATCAGTAAACCGTTGGCAGAAATGCTGATCGGTCAGGGTCATGCGGTAACCGTTGTTACCAGCGATCCCCAAAAACAAGCCGCTATCGAAAATTTAGGTGCTACAGCGGCCATTGGCTCTATCTCCGATGCTAACTTTCTGACCAATACTTTCAAAGGCGTAGACGCGGTTTATGCCATGATCCCGCTGAGTTTCACCGAGCCTGACCTGGGGGAATATATGCACAGGATGGCGCAAAATTATGCAAAGGCACTCCAACAAGCCGGCACCAAGCGAATCGTGCTCCTGAGTGGCTGGGCGGCAGATCTGGTAAAAGGCGAAAATGTAGAACACTTATTTGACGGGCTGAACTCCTCTATAACCATCATGCGGCCCGGTTCTTTTTATACCAATTTCTACCAGTCCACTGACCTGATTAAAGGGAAAGGTTTTATCGGCAAATTCCTGACGCTTCGTTATTCCGGGCTTTGGGCATTGCTGACAGGTAAGACTGGTCTGCTCATGGGGAACTATGGGGGAGAAGACCGGATCGTTTTTGTATCGCCAAATGATATCGCGGTTGCGGTGGCTGAGGAACTGTTATTATTGCCCAAAGAGAAAACGATCCGCTACGTAGGTAGTGAGGAAATGACCTGCAATGAAGCGGCAAAGATCATTGGCAGCGCCGTGGGCAAGCCCTGGTTAAAATGGGTGCTGCTATCGGACAAGGAAATGCTGCAAGGATTAAAGATGGCTAAATTGCCGGAAAAGCTGGCAGAAACCTTAGTAGAGATGCAAGCGATCATGCACAGCGGCAAAACCCTGGAGAACTTTCACCGGAGCAAACCGAAAATGGGTAAAGTTAAGCTTGCTGATTTTGCAAAAGAGTTTGCCGCAGCTTACCATAAAAAATAACGAACTTTAACATACTATGAATAATACCCAGCTTTTTCATTTTCATACGATCACCGAATATCACCGGGCCGCAGGTCTGCCCAAACCGGCGCACCCGCTCATTAGCCTGGTGCACATGGAGGACCTGAACAGGCCACTGGTTGAAGGCCCGTTCAGTATCGTTTATGATTTTTATTCGATCTCGATGAAAAGGATGAAGAACATTAAATTCAAATACGGGCAACAGGCCAGTGATTTTGACGAAGGGGTGTTGTTCTTTATGTCACCCGGCCAGGTATTTGGGATGGAAATTGAAAAGGGCAGTGTGATGCACCGACCTGAGGGCTGGATGATACTGATCCACCCGGATTTTTTATGGAGTACTACGCTGGCTAAAACTATTAAACTTTACGAGTTTTTTAATTACTCTGTTTATGAAGCGCTTTACCTGTCGGATAAGGAAGAAACGATGCTTACTACCATCACGCAAAATATTGAACAGGAATACCATGCCAATATTGACAGGTTTAGCCAAAGCGTGATTATTGCTCAGCTTGAACTATTACTCACCTATTCGGAAAGGTTTTACCAGCGCCAGTTTATAACCCGGAAGATCGCCAATCATGAGATATTAACTAAGTTAGAAAACCTGCTTACTAGTTACTTTAACAACGGCGAGCTTGCTCAAAAAGGATTGCCCAGCGTTACTTACATTGCCGAAAACTTGAATATCTCACCGGGCTACCTGAGCGGGCTGCTCAAATCCCTTACCGGTCAGAATACCCAGCAGCATTTGCACAACAAGTTGATCGAACTTGCCAAAGAGAAACTCTCGACCACCAATCTTTCGATTAGCGAGATAGCTTATGAGCTGGGTTTTGAACACCTGCAATCTTTTAGTAAACTGTTTAAAACCAAAACCAGTTTCTCACCCCTGGAGTTCCGCCATTCTTTTAATTGATCTCCGTCTCGACAAGTACAAGTACTATTATCTTTTCTACTTAGCTTTTTAGCATCTGCATAAGATAGGCCAGTTAACAACTAAATACAAAGACATCCTTCTGTGTACAATATATAATTCAGAAAACTACTTAATATATTTGTACATGAACCTTTTGATTGAATCGATTCGACGTTACATTGCACTTTCCGAAGCGGATGAAGCAATCATCAAATCATTGTTTCGCGAACAAAAACTGGAGAAAGGGCAACATCTCCTGGAAGCGGGTAATGTCTGTAAAAACATTATTTGTATCGGGCAGGGCTTGGTTCGTTATTACACGATAATCGATGGAGAGGAAAAAACGACCTATTTTAATAAGGAAGGTGAATTTGTATGCGACTATGCCAGTTTTCTGCCGCAAATGCCCTCACAGATCAATATTCAGGCTTTAGAAACCTGCCTGCTGTATACCATCAGCCACACTAATATCCAACTGTTTTATGAACGGGTACAGCATGGCGAAAGATTCGGACGGCTGGCCCTTGAAGTAGTTTATCTCAACCTGATCAACCAGGTACGGTCACTTTATAATGATCCTCCCGAAATTCGCTACCAATTATTTTTATCGAAGTTTCCTGACATCGGGCAACGCGTGCCCCAATACTATATCGCCTCATACGTCGGGATAAAACCACAGTCATTAAGCCGGATCAGAAAACGGCTGACCGGAAAGCATTAGTTAACCTGGGTGAACGGCTGCTTGTTTTTTGTTAATGACCTTTGTGTTATAAATAATTGATAACATGAAAACAAAAAATGAAATGACTGATTGGGGCCCTCGCTCGGCATCCTATTGGATGACTTTGTTCATCGCTGTCGGAATTATTATTGTTGGCGTAAGGTTTATACTGCTTCCTCGTGCTGGTGCGGCAGGATTTGGAATTCCGCTTTCCAGTGATGCAGACCTCGCCTACGGAAAGATAAAAGGGATACGTGATATATTTTCTGGTTTGGCGCTTTTACCCTTGCTCTTTTTTAGAATGAAGAAGGCCACGGCATTTGTTTTTACAGCGGCTATTATTGTCCCGGTTACAGATTGCTTCCTGGTTTACTTAAACAACGGGCCAGACCTGTCACAGCTCGTCCATGGAATAACAGCAGTTTTTATGGCGATCACGAGTTTTCTATTGTTTATGAACACTCAAAAAACAATAGCCTGATATGAGTATATTAACAATGCAACAACTGCTGCTGATCGCACATCTTTCCGGCCTTGTATTAATGGTTGGAACAACAGTCACCGAATTTGTCGCTTTTCGTATTTTGACCGTTCAGGTCAAAGTTAATAAGCAGGTGCCGGACGGCATTATGAAGCTCATGTCAAGCTTAACGGCAGTTTTAGCGGCAGGCGGTGTTTTATTGATCCTATCCGGGATAGGCCTGGCTTGGATAACCGCTGGTATTTTTCTTCATCAGTTATGGCTTCAGCTAAAGTTGTCACTCGTTGTTTTGCTTGCACTAAATGGTATGGTATTCGGAGGCAAGCAGATGAAGCATTTGCAAACTAGCTGGCTTGCAAACAGTATCGATAACTGCGAGGAAATCAACGGCCACATAATTAAAATTAATATTTTTTATATCATTCAGCTGTTGTTTTTCCTCGCCATTGTTGCGCTGGCGGTCTTTAAACCTAATTAGAACAATACTATTGTAAATATCAGCAATATCTATAGCAAACTTAATTGTCACATATCTGATGGCTTCATATGGTGTTCCAAACTAATACACCGGAAACAACCCAGCTTGAGATCGCCAGAAACGCTTTAAACAGGAATTTGCATCATAGTCACAGATTTTAGAATGCTGTTTGTAGTTATATCGAAATTTTTGATCCTGGTCTTTATGTTAACTGTAGCGCAAGTGAAATCCACTTGAGGCGTGGTATAATAGAAAAGCGCAAAATTATAGGTTCGATGTACCCTGAAAATCTTTGTTTTGACGGAAAGGGACATCGAACCCCTCGGCTTAGAGAACCTATTGAGCTTATCTTGCAGATTAACAGGC
>JBDUDE010000693.1:0-17624 GCA_040003105.1 Mucilaginibacter sp.
TTAAAGCTTCAACTTCAGCACGTAATGCAGCATCGTACAATTCGTCATACATCATTGCAACAGGGTTTGCCCACTCTAAGCTAGGTTTCGAAGATGAACCTAAAGTATACTCTAAACCAACATATCCGTATGAATATTTGTCGTTAGATGGGTATTTAGCGTGAACGCCGGTTACGTTGAAACCGTCAACAAAGTTTTCGGTGTAACCTACGTTGAAATCTAAGTGATCAGAAGCGCGGAATTTAACACCTACGCCAACTGGTACATAAACTTCTTTTACTTTATGGCCATCACCATTAACTGTACTCCATTTAACGTAGTTAGTTAAATCAGTTGATGGTGCAGGGTCATAAACCATGAAACCAAAACCTGCTGAAGCGTAAAAGTTAACCGAGTTAGCACGGTGTAAAAAGCTGATGTTACCAAAATTAACAACACCGCTTAAGCTTCCTGAAATGAAGTTGGTTTTGAAACCTTCGTACTGGGTGCCAGTAATATAATCGGTTACAGTTGTAGTAGCTCCGGGATCGTTAGCGTTAGGGCTTTGATCTTGCCTGCCTTTAAGCTGACCGGCGTGGGCATCTAACTGGATGCCAAATGCGTGGCTAAGTTGATCTTTAATCGAAATACCGAAACCTAACGAAGGCTGGCTTTGATTAAATTTGTTGAAGCCACCGGTCAGAACAGATGATCCTGTTACGCCAACGTTAACTCCAATGCTCCATGTGTTGTACTGTCCAGCTCCACCAAACAATTTGGCAGGACCGGCCGCGTCAGACATTTTCTTTGTGGAGTCGGTTTGAGCGGATGCTATACCAACTGCCATCAAGGAAACAAATGATAAGACGACTGTTTTCTTTAATGTAGAATAGTTCATAGTTTTAAGATTAAACGATTTTAATTGTGATTTTTTTCAAAAATAGTAATTATGTTTGAATTTGTAACCAAACACTGTTCCAAATTTTATAATTATTATACAAATAAATGAAAAAAATTGTTTTTAAAAAATTAATAAAATTTAAAAGATGAAATATCTCCCGGTTAATAATGAGGTATTTACCCAAAATAGAAAAAATTTCGTTTTACGACTAAAACCCTGTTCTATAGCCATTTTCAATGCGAATGACGAATTCCCGAGGAGCGGCGACCAAAGTTTTCTTTTTAAACAAAACCCTGATTTTTTTTACTTAACCGGCATCGACCAGGAGCAAAGCATATTGCTATTATTTCCAGACTGTCCTAATCCGTTATACAAAGAAGTACTGTTTTTAAGACAAACCAACGAACATATAGCCGTTTGGGAGGGCCACAAATACACTATTGATGAAGCAAAAAACGCATCGGGCATAAGAAGTGTGTATTGGCTTGGCGATTTTGATGTGATCCTGCACTCCATTATTAACTATGCGGAGCATATATATATAAATACAAATGAGAACGACAGGTATGCCCACACGGTACCTTATCGCGACATAAGGTTGCTTGAGTCGCTACGTTCAAAATATCCGTTACATAAATATGAGCGTGCCGCATTAATAATGCGCGATTTGCGTGTTGTAAAATCGGACACCGAAATTATGCTTACCAAAAAGGCCTGCGAAATTACGCGCGACGCTTTTGTGCGCGTGCTTAAATTTTTGAAACCGGAAGTGGCGGAGTATGAAATTGAAGCTGAGATAACCCACGAGTTTTTGCGCCAGCGTGCTACCGGCAATGCTTACAACCCAATTATAGCATCGGGTAAAAATGCGATAGTGCTGCACTATGTCGACAATAACCAGGTTTGTAAAGACGGCGACGTAGTGCTTTTTGATTTTGGCGCCGAGTATGCCAATTACAATGCAGATATGAGCCGCTCGGTACCGGTAAATGGCCGCTTTACAAAAAGACAGCGCGATGTATATAATGCTGTACTGAGGGTAATGCGCGCAGCAACCAAAATGATTGTGGCGGGAGCGGTGTTAACCGAATACCAGGATGAGGTAGGCAGCATAATGACCGGCGAACTTATTGGCCTTGGACTGCTTGACAAGCACGATGTTGACAAACAGGACCCTAAAATGCCTTTATATAAAAAATACTTTATGCATGGTACATCGCACCACCTTGGATTGGATGTGCATGATTTTGCAAGCCGCTACAAGCCATTTGAAGTGGGGAATATTTTAACCTGCGAACCCGGTATTTACATTCCGGAAGAAGGCCTGGGCGTACGGATTGAAAATAACATACTGATAACCGCAGATGGAAACGTTGACCTGATGGCCGATATACCTGTTGAGGCGGAACATATTGAGGAAATTATGAATAGTTGAGAAAATTCGGAAGGCCGATCCGATAGCTATCGGATGCGGAATGAATTAATTTAAAAATCAGGAATACCGTTCAAGAAAACTATAAAGGTTGAAATTTGAACCCTCCAAAGCTTTGGCAATATCGTGCTGAAGCTTTTTTTTGTCGATACCCGCCATGCGTTTTTGCTGTAGAATGCGGTAGGCCTTTTCGGCAAGCAGCAGGTCTTTGCGGGAATTTTTTTTGCCGGCATTTGAATGGATGAAGTTTATTACCTCATCAATACCTATATTTTTCGACGCGACAGTTTTAAAAACAGGCAATGGATTTTCAATATGCTGTATCTTTTTTAAATTATTAACAAACAAATCGGCATCGGCCCTGTCGGCTTTGTTTACTATAAATGCATCGGCAATTTCCATCAGGCCCGATTTGATATTTTGTATTTCGTCGCCGCTCTCGGGCACCAAAACCAGCAGCGTAATATCGGCAAGCCCTGCAATCTCAATTTCCGACTGGCCTACGCCTACAGTTTCTACTATTATGTAATCAAACCCGGCGGCGCGTAACACATCAGTCATCTCGATGGCCTTTGCCGACAGGCCGCCAAGTGAACCCCGTGTGGCCAGTGAGCGGATAAAAACATCGGGATGGTTAAAATGCGGCGCCATGCGGATGCGGTCGCCCAGCAGCGAGCCAAAATTAAAAGGCGAAGTTGGGTCGATAGCCAGAACGGCTATTTTACCGCCGTTGTTTAGCAAACCGGTAATTACCGAATTTACCAGGGTGCTTTTACCGGCTCCCGGGGGGCCGGTAATGCCTATAATGGGCGAGCTTTTAGCGAATGTTAAGCATTTTAGCAGTTCATCGGCGCCCTGCAAGTCATTTTCAACAATGGTTAACGCGCGTGCAACTGAACGGAAGTCCGTACAATCGGGTTTAATGTTGTTGGCGCTGTTGGACATTGCGGCAAGTGTTTTATACAGGCACAAATATATACGTATTACTTAGTTTGTGTTTAAAAATCCATTAAACCAAAGCCTGTGCGGTGCAATTTTTAGTAAGTACCTTGTTTTTGCATTAGAAAGGTATATTTGCTGCGGATGAATTTATAGTGAAGATGGGCCCGGCAATTATAAAACCCGAAAATATTTAACAGCGCCAATGGATTTACGGAAAACCGTTTCAATCATTATTCCCAATTATAATGGCAGGCACCTGTTAAATCAATATTTGCCTTATACGCTGGAGGCCATTATAGCTACAGGTACCCCCTTCGAGGTAATTATTGTTGATGATTGCTCTACCGATGATTCGGTTGAATTTATAAAGAAGGATTACCCGCAGCTAACCCTTGTTGTAAATGCTGAAAATAAGGGCTTCTCCTATTCATGCAACCGCGGCATTGACGTGGCTCAATATGAGCTGATATTTTTGCTGAACTCCGACGTAAAACTTACCCCCAATTATTTTGAGCACCAGTGGAAGTATTTTACGCATTGGGACACCTTTGGCGTAATGGGCCGCATTATTGATATGGATGGCGACAACATACAGGACGCCGCACGCGTACCCAAGTTTAATGGGTTGAAGTTGAAAACCGATTATTTTTATTACACCGACAATGAGAAAGAACGGCTGCTTACTTTTTACCTGTCGGGCGCTAATGCGTTGATAGATGCTGCCAAGCTTAAACAGATTGGCGGCTTTTATGAGATTTTTTCACCGTTTTATTGCGAGGATAATGAATTGAGCCTGCGGGCCTGGAAACTGAACTGGAAGTGCTATTATGAGCATAAGGCTATATGCAGGCACCTGCTATCGGCCACCACAAAAAAATACAAAACACCGGCATGGGTTAAAAGCGTTTATTTCCGCAACAGGTTTTATATGCATGCCCTGCATTTTGACGGTGTGGCACTTTTTGCCTGGTACCTGCAAATTACGTTTATTGATTTGCTGCCGAAATTACTGATAGGGCAGGTGTGGATATGGAAAAGCTATGTCGAACTTTTTAAAAACCACGGGCTTATTAACCAATATAAGGCAAAAATTAAAAAGCTGATGCACGACAATGAAAGCAAAAAAACAATTTTTGATGTGGTGCGGCATATCAGGGCTTCGGTTAAACATAAAAAACTACATACTTTTAAACCTTGAAGAATAGAGCCAAGAGTCAAGAACCAAGAGTAAAGAACCAAGAACCAAGAACCAGGAATCAAGAACCAGGAAAATACAGGGATAAAATACTATGACGCAACCGCTGGTTTCAATTGCATTATGTACCTATAACGGGGCTAAATACCTGTCCCAACAGCTCGAATCGCTTATTGGTCAAACCTATCCATCGATAGAAATTGTTGTAGTTGATGATTGTTCGACCGATGAAACATTTGTTATTTTAACGGCTTATGCGGCTAAGCATCCTCAATTTAAGATATATCAAAACGAAGAAAACTTGGGCTTTACCGGCAATTTTGAGCGTGCGGTAAAATTATGCAGCGGCGAATTGATAGCGCTATGCGACCAGGACGACGTTTGGCTCCCCGGAAAAATTGAACTACAGGTGAATGCTATTGCCGATAACATGCTTGTTTACCACGACTCGGAATTTGTGAACGAGGCAGGTGTGCCTATGGGTAAAAAGATGTCGGACATTATGAACTTTTACCGGGGGAATGAGCCAGAAGCGTTTTTATTTTTCAACTGCGTATCGGGCCACGCTGTTTTAATGAAACGGGAACTGCTGGATTATGCCTTGCCACTAAAAAAAGGCTTTTTCCATGATTGGTGGCTGGCCTATGTGGCAACCAATGTAGGCAAAATTGATTTTATACCGCAGCGCCTGGTGCAATACCGCCAGCATGAAAAAAGTGACACCAACATTTTAAAAATTGAGCGTACAAAAAATGCTTACAGGTTTGATTCGATACAGAAAATTGAGCGCGAGTATAAATGGCTGGGCCATTGCGCTGCTTTTAAATATAATAAGCGGCCGCAGTTGGTAACTGCAATTTACGGGGCTTTTAAAAAACGCTTGAATAATCACGTATCATTTGCGCTGAGCCGGTTATTGTATAAACACAAACGGGCAATATTTTTTATCCGCAAAAAAAGCAGCCTCAGCAAGCTTAACTATATATTTGGCCGCATTTGGGGTATAAAGGCCAAAAAGCACTTTATGAACTACGATTAATTATGCAGCAAGGCGGATTAAGAACTGGCGATAAAAACAACAGGCAACCATTAGTATCGGTGGTAACTGTAACTTATAATGCGGCCCAAACTTTACCGCAGCTGGTGGAGAGTATAAGGCAGCAAAAAAGTAATGATATAGAGTTTGTGGTGGTTGACGGTAACAGCACTGATAACACCATCGATATTCTAAAGGCAAATAACGATATAGTCGATTTTTGGATAAGTGAACCCGATAATGGCATTTACGATGCCATGAACAAATCGCTTAAATATTTTAAGGGGCAATGGGTGGTCTTTTTGGGTGCCGATGATTTGCTGATGGATGATTTTTTAAAGATGGTGGCTATACTAAAAGACCCGACAACCATATACTATGGCAACGTAATATTTTATGGCAAGCCGTTTTATAAGGTATATGACGATTATTACCTGACCAAGCTTAATATTTGTCACCAGGCTATTTTTTACCCCAGGGCGGTGTTTGAAAAATACCAATACGATTTGCAATATAAAGTATATGCCGACTACCATTTAAACCTGCGCTGCTGGCACGACCCCAAATTTAAATTCGAACATAAAGACTACCTGGTGGCCAGTTTCCCTGAAGGCGGTTTTTCGACTTATACCAAAGACCCGGTGTTTGAAAACGATAGGGATATGCTTTTTAAAAAATACCTTAAGCGCAAGAGCTATTACCGCTATTTAAACCGCAGCATAGGCTTTTGGGGGATGTTTAAGCGGTTTATACAAAACAAATAAAGGCAGGTTTGTATGTTTAACAAAGACCGAAACTTATTCAGGTTAACACGTTTTTTGCTGCTTAAACTGCCGCTGCTGTTTAGGTTTTTTGCAAAATTCCGCAAAGCCGAAAAACGGTTGCTGATTATAAAAACCGATGCCATTGGCGACTACATCCTGTTCAGGAATTTTATTGAGGTTGTAAAATCATCAGCCGCTTATAACGATCACCAGGTTGATTTGTTGGGTAATGTGCTTTGGCAGGATATCGCCTTAAAATACGACGCGGCGTACATTAACCAGTTTATATTTATAAAGGCAGGCCCAATGTTTACGCAACCAATAAAAATTTTTAAACTGGCATGGCGGCTTTTCAGGGCTAACTACGAAGTTGCGCTGCAGCCATCTTCAACCCGCACATTTATTAGCGACAGCTTTGCGGGATTTACAGCCGCCAAACAAATAATTGCCTTCGAAAGCAATAACGAGGGGATTCTTGCGCGCTATAAAAAAAAGACCGATAAATTTTATACCCAACGTTTGTTGTTGCCTGCCGGGGTATATTTTGAGTTTGAGCGCTCGAAGTTTTTTTTCGATAGTTTTTTAAATACGGCCAATAACAATGGTGCAACCTCAATCCCGGTGATAAAAACCAGTGAAGGCGGCATTGTAATATTCCCGGGTGCCGGCGTTTTTGGCCGGGAGTGGGGCAAAGAGAATTTTACAGCATTAATAAAACAAATTAAACAGCATAGTACCTGCCAGGTTTATTTGGCGGGCGGGCCGGGCGAGGCGGTTATAGGTGAATTTATTGTTGCCAATTTGCCATCGGGCAGCGTTATTAGCTTGATAGGGCAATCAACCTTGCCGCAGCTGATTGAACTGGTAGGGCAGGCAGCGCTGGTAATTGCCAATGAAACCAGCGCCATACACATAGCAGTTGCAACCAAAACAAAATCCGTTTGTATACTTGGCGGCGGCCATTTTGAACGCTTTGCGCCTTACCCCGCATATTTTGAATATGCCCCGGTCTGCGTATTCGAAAAAATGGACTGCTATTATTGTAACTGGGGCTGTATTTATAAACCTGCTGCAACCGAAGTTTACCCTTGTATTGGCAAAATTGGTTTGCAAAATGTTTGGAATGCCGTTTTGCCTTTATTGCCGGGAGAATAAAAATGTGGCAACCGTGGCGATACTTTAAAGGGTACATATTAGTTAATTACTATTAGCTTTGCATTTTTATTTATAGTTTTTAATGAAGACATATTTCCGGCTGCTATCTTTTGCCAAGCCAATTGAAAAGTTTGCCATCCCATATATAGTGTGTACACTACTATACGTTCTTTTCAGCTCATTGATATACCCCTTGCTGATACCCTTATTGAATACTCTTTTTAATTCGGAAACCTGTAAACCAGTTGCAGCGGCTGCGGCAGTGCACCCAGGCTTTATGGATATTTCGGGCTGGTTTAAGTTTTACATGAACGAGTTTATAAAAATAGAAGGGCCATGGGGCGCATTGAAATTTATATGCGGTGTAATAATAGTGACCATGGTTATCGGTAATCTTTTTCGTTACCTGGGGGCGCGTACAATGGAAAATCTGCGTCTGCATACCTTGCTAAACCTGCGCCGCGCCGTTTTTAATAATGTGATGGATATGCATTTGGGCTATTTTAACAACCAGCGTAAAGGCGACATCATTTCAAAAATAGCATCAGATGTGCAGGTGGTTCAGTTCTCGGTCACGGCTACGCTCCAGGTTATTTTTAAGGAGCCCTTCCAGATGATAGTTTTTTTGTTTTTCCTTTTTAAAATATCGGTCACTTTAACTTTGGGTTCTCTTTTGGTGGTGCCTATATCGGCGTTTATCATCTCAAAAATCGTGAAAAAGCTAAAGTCGCAGGCGCAATCGGCGCAGCAAACTTATGGTAATATGATTAGCTACCTGGACGAATCGTTGCAGGGGGTGCGTATTATCAAAGCGTTTAACGCCACTGATTTTATTAAAAAACGCTTTGATGAGGAGAATACCAAATATTCGAAAATTTTACGCTCCATGGCAAAGCGGCAGCAATCGGCCTCGCCGGTTTCCGAATCTCTGTCTATCATCATGATATCGTGTATAGTGCTGTATGGGGGCTACCTGATTTTGAATAAAAGCACCGATTTAAGTGGCAGCGAATTTATAGCGTATATCGCGATCTTTTCGCAACTGATGCGGCCGGCAAAAGCTATCTCCGACTCGTTTAGCAACATCCACCAGGGTATCGCTGCAGGCGAACGGATATTAGCGCTGATTGACGAAAAGCCGGCAATAAAAGATAAACCTGACGCCCGCGAAATTAAGGAGTTTAATAATGGCCTCGAGTTTAAAAACGTATCGTTTGCCTATGGTGAGAGGCAGGTTTTAAATAATGTGAACTTTACAATCCCCAAAGGCAAGACGGTTGCCCTTGTTGGCCCATCCGGCGGCGGTAAATCAACCCTGATGGATTTGGTGCCTCATTTTATGGAACCGCAGTCAGGAAAGATATTAATTGACGGCGAGAATATTAACAATTATACCAGTCATTCGCTAAGGGCGCTGCTTGGTGTAGTAAACCAGGAATCGATATTATTTAACGACTCCATTTTTAACAATATTGCTTTCGGCAAAACCGATGTAACACAGGCCGAAGTAGTAACAGCGGCGCAAATTGCCAACGCCCACAACTTCATCATCGAAACCGAACAAAGCTACGAAACCAATATTGGCGACCGTGGCACCAAGCTCTCCGGGGGCCAGCGCCAGCGCATTTGCATAGCGCGTGCGGTATTAAACAACCCGCCGATAATGCTGCTTGACGAAGCAACATCAGCATTGGATACCGAATCGGAAAAACTGGTGCAGGATGCTTTAAATAACCTGATGAAAAACCGCACCTCGCTGATAATAGCGCACAGGTTAAGCACCATCCAGAATGCAGATATTATTATAGTGCTTGAAAACGGGCAAATTGTCGAACAAGGGAACCACCTTGAGTTGCTCGAAAATAATGGGTTGTATCGTAAACTGATTGATATGCAAACTTTTGCGGGTTAACTCCTGGGAATTGCCGCATTCGCCAATAGTGGCCGCTAATTGGTAATTAACCAATAATTTAATTTTTTTAAAACACCAATCAATTTTGTTTGTTAAAAGCAAAAATGGCTGGTGTTTGTCATTTTTTACCGCTAACCAATTAAGGCCGTAAAGGCCTTGGGCAATGGGGCTACCCGTAAATTAAGAGAGAAGATAACGGTGAGGTGGATGTAATTTTTTGTTTCCTGTATCGCAGGAAAATAAAATTTCGTAGGGGTTAAATATTATCGACTTTTGTATGCTACACTTAATAATTACTACAGCTAATATAGAACACAGTTACAAGCAACGTAAAGAACATTATATCCAATCAATTGAAGCCTGTTTAAAATATGCTCATTTGTTCGATTCGTACACGGTGCTTGAATGTGTATCGGAAAACGAAGAATACCTTAATTGCTATAATACGGTATACAGTGCCGAAGGTAACTTGTATAATAACAAGGGTTTAAACGAGATGAACCACCTGCGGTCATTTTTAAATAAATCGGCTGTTGGCGATAACCAATCTATTATAAAACTATCGGGCAAATATCTTGTTAACGATGATTACTTTTTTAATAAAGTGCTGGAACTACAGGCAAAATTTGACAGTATTTTAAAAAATGACAAGGATGTTTACGAAGGGAGTGGCTACCACACCTTTTTTTATTACATGAAAAAAAAGGTGCTGCTGGATTCAATAAACAGCCTTGAATTTTCGTTAGGTAACGACAGGCCAATTGAATGGGACATTAAAGATTACCTGCTAACGCGCGACAGGCATATAGAAATTGACAGACTGGGGCTGCTGGCCAGGCAGGGTACTTTTTCTGAAAAAGTGTTTTACTGCTGATTTAAAAATCCAACCCAATACACTTGTTGTGTTAATAAACGTGCAAACCTCAATCTGGTATGTGGTTTTTCGGATGCCCGGGTTTATAGTTTAAAAAATCGCGGTTTGGTTCATAATGGTTTTCGGCAGTGTAAGGGGCTTCAAATAAATCGCCAATTAAGTCCTTCCGCACAAAAAAGGCGTTACTGCCTGTAAATACGCAGCCCACAAGACAATAATCTTTTTCAAGGCCCAGCTGCTCGTACGCCAGCAACGACGCCCCGAAATAGCTCGTTTTATCCCACATCCTATCGGGATTGTACTTTACAACAAAGTGAGTATCAGGCCTGAATATCGAGTTGTATTCAATAATTACCACGCGTGGTTTATATTTGCTTATCGCCTTCCATACATAATAATCGTTATAATCAATATCTATCGATAGTAAATCCGGCTCGATGGGCGCCCCGCCTTTATTAAACAGCGACTCAATGTTTTCGGCGTTAATAAAAGCATTCTGAATTTTTAGGCGGCCGCCGTCAATAACGTCTTTAAAACGCTTCGAAATATCATTGCAATGCTCACTGCTGCCTTCAATCCATAAACCGCTCCATCCTTTATAAAGTAAATTGGTTGAGTTACACTCCAGTCCGTTTTCAACACCAAACTCGATAAAATACTTGTTGGTAGCACCAATGCGATTAAATATTTCCTGTATGATACCATCCTCGCCATTCTGTGAAAAAACCTGATTTTCGTACTTACCTAACCTTTTTGACAAGGCATATTTGGGATTGTTAAATAAATGTTCGGCATAAAACTGTGTAACCTTGATGCCTTTATCATCATCAATTTTTTTTAATATAACATTTAATATATTCCGTATTTGAGTTATCCGCTTTATAAAATTAAGTCCCATAGTTGTCAGGTAAATACTGAGGGTAAAGATATTATTTAACTGTTATAAAGGTCGCGTTTTTAATTAATTGCCCCCTTCTCAGGGTAACCGGCTATTGTAACAATCTTTTTTCAAACCGCTCTGCATCCTGATTGTTACGAAATCAAACAAATATTCTTCCCAGTTTTGGGCTCTCACTTATAAATTTGATAATATGCGGCTTTCAGGAAAACCCTCTTATAAAACGCAGTCGGCGGTATTGTTTTTAATATTTAACCGGCCCGAAACTACCGCGAAAGTATTTGAACAAATCAGGGTGGCGCAACCTGCCCGATTATATGTGGCTGCGGATGCGCCCAGGGCGGGCAGCAACGATGATGTTATAAAGTGTCGACAAGCGCGCTCCATTATAAAAAATGTTGACTGGCAATGCGAGGTAAAAACGCTTTTTAAGGAAGAAAATGAGGGTTGTAAAAGCGCGGTATCATCGGCAATAACCTGGTTTTTTGAAAATGAAGAAGAAGGCATTATATTGGAAGATGACTGTTTGCCATCAAATAGTTTTTTTAAATTTTGCGATACCCTTTTAGAAAAATACCGCGATGATACGCGTGTAAGGCATATTACAGGATGTAACCTGCAGCTCGGTAAAAAGTGGGGCGACTTCACCTATTATTTTTCTAACCGCGTTCATATTTGGGGCTGGGCGAGCTGGCGACGTGTGTGGAACGAATATGACTTACACCTAACAAAATACCAGGAACCGGAAATTAGGGAGCGGCTGCACAATATTTACCAGGACCCTTTGGTTGTTGAAAATTGGTTGAACATTTTTAAAGATGTAAAAGCCGGCAAAGTAAACTCATGGGCCTACCCGTTGGATTTTATAAATTTTTTTAACAACGGGCTGGTGATTATCCCCAACGAAAATTTAATATCAAACATTGGCTTCGGTGGCGATGCTACCAATACGTTGTGTACCGAAAGCGTTTATGCCAACTTGCCGGTGGCCGAAATAGATGAAGTAACAGACCCTATATTCATACTTCCCGAAAAACGTGCCGACTTGGCCATAATTAACCGCGATTTTAAAATAGAAGAGCAGCGGCGTAAACAAAACACCCTGAAAAGGACGGTAAAGCGGTGGTTTGTGGCTTCCTTTAATAACGCTGCTTTGTAAAGCTGCCAGGTTTTGTTTCAAATTCCACTCCCCAAGATAATTTCGGATATACATTGTAGCGTATCGCCTTAGCGTATCGTAATAGTTAATACTGGCGGCGTTTTTAAACCATGACTGTTTTTGACACTGCCGTTACTATTAATAGGTTTTTGGGTGATAATTATCTTTAAAATGATATCGCTCTTACAATGTTTTTACCCAATTTTGTAACATGAAAGTTACCTCTGTTCCAGGTGCTGTAAAGTCAGCGGTGTTATTTATAATATTTAACAGGCCGGGTACAACAATGCAGGTTTTTAACCAGATAAAAAAGGCCAGGCCGGCGCGCTTGTATATAGCGGGCGACGGACCGCGCGCAAGCAAACCAAACGAAAAACAACTTTGCGCCGATGCCCGAAGCGTGGTAAACTTAATTAACTGGCCTTGCGAAGTAAAAACGCTTTGGCAGGACGAAAACAAAGGTTGTAAAGAAGCGGTGGCAGGGGCAGTAAGCTGGTTTTTTGAACACGAAGAGGAGGGTATAATACTTGAAGACGACTGCTTACCTGCTGACGATTTTTTTAATTATTGTGATACTCTTTTAGAGAAATACCGCTACGATACCCGGGTGCAACATATAACCGGTTGTAACTTGCAACACGGCAAAAAATGGGGAGATGCCAGCTATTACTTCTCGAATATAACTCACGTTTGGGGCTGGGCAGGCTGGCGCAGGGTTTGGAAGGATTATGATAAGGAACTGACACGATATCCCGAAAGCGAGTTCCGGACCCAGATGAGCAAGGTATTTACCAATAGATATGTAGTCGACTCGCTGGAGCAGGTGTTTAGAGAGGTAAAAGCGGGAAAGATTGACACCTGGGATTATCAACTTGGCTTTTTAAATTATTTTAACCATGGCCTTTGCATCATACCGAATGTTAACCTGATTGCCAACCTGGGTTTCGGGCCCGACTCGACCCATACTGTCGATGCGGATAGTCCATATGCTAATTTACCGCTTGAAAGCTTGCCGGAAATTATACATCCGCATATTTTTTTGCCGGAGATACAAGCAGATACTTACACCTTAACCCACGCTTTTAATATTGTAGAACGTGAGCGAAAGCACAACTTGCTGAGACGCAGGGTTAAACGGTGGTTTAAATCAAAAATAAGCCCGGCCGTACAATAGCCCGGCCAACAAAAAAGTCCTGCAGAAACCGCAGGACTTTTTTGATTTGGAATGCTTTACTATTCACCACTCACCAATTTACTGGAACTTAAAGCCTATACCCAATTGAAAGACCTCGTTGCGGTAACCGGGTATAAAGTATGCATTGTCATCAGTTTGCTGGAAATCAATAGTATAACGGGCACGGATTTCGACATTGGGATTTATATCAAACCCAACGCCAATCACACCATCTAATACTGTCCGGTCGCGCGTGGTGCTATAATGGTCTTCCGTGGTAACGTTAAAGCCGTCGTCGTAAGTATTGGTAGTTGATATCGGGAACGAAACCTGTGGACCCACTACAAAATTAACATAAGGCGAAAGCCTGAATTTAGCCAGCAAAGGCACGTCGATAAAGTTGGCCCTTTGGGTAAAGTTACCATCCTGGGTAGTTGCCGCATAACCTTTTTGCGAGTATAATACTTCGGGTGCAAATGATAACGGGTAAGCTATTGGGATATCAAGCGTAAGGCCCACGTGGAAAGCAGTGATACCTGCGGTTGAGTAATCTGAATTATATGCGTCAACAGCATCTGCAAAGTTAAAGCCGCCGGCAATACCGATTTTGGTACGGTAAAAATCGTTTGATGAACTGCGCGGGGCGGAACGCCTAACCGCACGACGATGGCCGGAGTAATAGCCCTGTGCGCTTACTGAACCTGCAACCAGTAGGCATATAGCTAAAAAGAGTAATTTTTTCATGTGTTTTCTGTTTGATATATCTCATAGATTAAAAAACATTACAAAGGTTTATTCGTAATTGTTTTTTTATGAACGTTAATCAATAAAAAATCATATTTCAGCTACATTTGGAGCATGGCATTAGTACTACACCGTTTAAAATATATTATTGTATTGGCTTTTTGTTTTATATCGCTCAACGTTTTTGCGCAAAAGGAAAGCTTTATACAATCTTTAAGCCACCAAAATCATTGGGTTGATTCGGTTTTTAAAAAACTGAGCCGCAAAAAGAAGGTTGCCCAGCTGTTTTTTGTTCGCGCCCATACCGACAGGGGGGCGGCTTATGAAGACTCAGTAGCGAAAGTGATTAAAGACGAACAGTTAGGTGGCGTGGTTTTTTTCCAGGGGGGCCCAGTGAGGCACGCACAATTGATAAATAATTACCAGAAACTGGTAAAAGTGCCTTTATTGGTTACCATGGACGGGGAGTGGGGCCTGGGCATGCGGATAGACTCGGCCATATCATACCCATACCAGATGACCCTGGGGGCTATACAGGACAACAGCCTTATTTATAAAATGGGCCAGCAGGTGGGATACGACTTTAAGCGGCTGGGCATGCAAATGAATTTGGGCCCCGATATGGATGTGAACAATAACCCCGACAACCCGGTCATAAACTATCGCTCGTTCGGCGACAATAAATATAACGTTGCCGCTAAAGGCATCGCCTACTTTATGGGCATGCAGGATGCCGGTATTTTAACCACGGCCAAACACTTCCCGGGCCATGGCGACACCAATGTTGACTCGCATCTTGATTTGCCGCTGCTGCCATTTACCCGGAAACGATTAGACTCGCTGGAAGAATACCCCTTTCGCCAGGCCATAAATGCCGATATAAGCGGTGTTATGATAGCGCATATGAATATCCCGGCGCTGGATACCACCAAAAATTTACCGTCAACACTTTCGCGCCCCATTGTTACGGGCGAGCTGAAAGATTCGCTGCGTTTTAAAGGGCTGGTAGTATCGGATGCTATGGAGATGAAAGCGGTAATAAAGTATTTCCCGGATGGCGAAGCCGATTTGCAGGCATTTTTGGCCGGCAATGATATAATCGAGCTATCGGAAAACTCGGCAAGGGCAATAAAGAAAATCAAGAAAGCTATCCGCAAGGATAAAATAACAAAGGAGGAATTTAATGCGAAGGTTAAAAAGGTGCTTGCGGCCAAGTATTGGGCCGGGTTAAACCAATACCACGAAACAGATGTGAACCACCTGGTTGAAGATTTGCACCGCCCCGCAGCAACAACCCTCATTCAGCAATTGAGCGATGCGGCGGTAACACTGGTAAAAGGCAGCGCCACTGGCTTACAAATGATCCCATTGCACCGCACGGCGCTGGTAAGCGTGGGAGCTGAGAGTACTATTTTCCAGGCTGAATTAGCTAAATGGTATACTTATAACAAATGGTTCAACATAAGTAAAACATCTTCGGCTGCCGAACTGAAAAACATACTGGCAACGCTGAAGGATTACGATCAGGTGTACGTCGCTATTAACGACACGCGCCTACGTCCCGCCAGCAAACTGAATTACAGCGCGGATGTTAAACAATTTATTGGCGACCTGGCAGCGCATAACAATACAGTAATTACTGTATTTGCAAACGCCTATACCATTGCCGACCTGCCCGGAATTGAAAAATGCAGCGCCCTGCTGGTTTGCTACCAAATGACCGACGCGTTGCAACGTTCGGCAGTGAAAGTAATTACGCAGCAGCTAAAGCCAACGGGGCGGTTGCCGGTAACTATTAATAAGGATTTTACAACAGGGATGAGGGGGACGCAGTAGTGGGGAAGTCGGAAGTCGGAAGTCGGAAAAGAAATTAACGAACATGGAAAACATTAAAGCAATAGTAACCGGCGCTACCGGGATGGTGGGCGAGGGGGTATTACAGGAATGCCTGGAGCATCCGCAAGTAACTGAGGTTTTGGTGATTAACCGTAAGCCTTGTGGCGTGGCCCATCCCAAATTAAAGGAAATTATTCATGGCGATTTTTTTGATTTAAGCGCTATAGAAAAACAACTGGGCGGATACAATGCCTGTTACTTTTGTTTGGGTGTGTCGTCCGTTGGGATGAAGGAGCCGGAATATTATAAACTTACTTATACCCTAACTATCCTTGTAGCCGAAACTTTGAGCAGGCTAAATAAGGACATGACCTTCTGTTATGTATCGGGTGCCAGCACCGACAGCTCCGAAAACGGCAGCCAGATGTGGGCACGGGTAAAGGGCAAAACTGAAAACGACTTGAAGAAACTGCCCTTTAAGCAGGAATTTAACTTTCGGCCCGGGTTTATGAAGGCTGCGCCAAGCGCTAAAAATACGCTGAAGCTTTATAAATATTTTAGCTGGCTGTATCCGTTTTTAAAGTTGGTAATACCAAACTCGGTAAGCACTATAGCCCAGGTTGGCCGGGCGATGATAAAAGTTACCTTGTATGGATATGAAAAGAATATCCTGGAAGTGAAGGATATTAAGGCAGCGGCACAATTGGAGAGTTAATTTTTTTATCCATTTCAGTAACGCAGAAACAAAAAGTGCTAATTTCAGTTTTTGAAACAGTAATTAGTACCCCATGAAATTATCTGGAAAACGAATCCGTTTTAACCCTCGCCGCAAAGCAGGCAATATTGGCGATAGCCCCGGCTCCATCGTTATACCTGAAGACGCCTTAAAGCCAATTATTTCCGTTTATTCGTACAACGCCAAAGAGCTGGTGAGCAGCGAGGGGAAAAATATAAAAGTAGTGCTCGACCAGTTTAAAAAGTGCCAGGACCATACCCACTGGATACAGGTGCGCGGTTTGGGCGATGCTACCCTGATTGAGGAGATCGGCTCTATTTTAACCATAAACCCGCTGGTGCTGGAGGATATTACCAACACACATCAACGGCCCAAATTTGATGAGTATGATGATTATGTGTTCGCCGTAAGCCGCATGATACAATTCAGCAAGGACTATGAACTTACCAATCACCAGTTTTCGGCATTAGTGAAGGACAATATCATTATTACGTTTGAAGAAACACACGAGGAAAATTTTGAAGGGGTAAAAAATCGCCTTAAAGTCGGCAAAGGGGCTATACGTACCGCGGGAGCCGGTTATATGTGTTACGCCCTTACTGATACCATACTCGACTGCTACTTTGCCCTGCTGGCCAAACTTGGCGACCAACTGGATATAGTTGAAGACCGCCTGTATGCCAGCGCAGATAAAACCATAATGTACGACGTGCAACAGCTAAAACGCACCCTGATAGTTTTGCGCCGCAGCTGTTGGCCCGAACGCGACAAAATAAACGACATGCTGCGCACCGAAAGCCCCCTCATAAATGCTGAAGTAAAGATGTTTTTGAAGGATGCCTACGACCATTGCATCCAGATAATGGACCTGATTGAAAGCTACAAGG
>JBDUDE010000431.1:0-5208 GCA_040003105.1 Mucilaginibacter sp.
CCTTTAACATCGTGCAGGTTGCCGGTTGGTATGCGATAAAACTGTTCAAATATTTTTGTCTGCTGGTCGCGGCTCATGCCTACACCTTTATCGGCCACTTTAATAACCACCTGCCCGTTTTTGTTCAGGGTGCTTATGGTTATATCGGGGTTGTCGACACTGTATTTTATAGCATTATCAATCAGGTTATACATTACATTCGAAAAATGCAGCTCATAGGCACTTATAATGGCATTTTCGGCTTCAAGTTGCAAAGCAATAACAGCATTTGTTTTTTGCAGCTTAAGTTCCATACTGTCAACCACCACGGCAATCATCTCGTTAACATCAAGCGGTTTTCTATCCAGCTTAAAGTCGTTCTTTTCAATGCGGGCTATGTTCAGCACGCGCTCAATATGGCTGCCGAGGCGTTCGTTTTCCTCGTAAATAATATTGGCAAGGCGTGCTACCCGGCTTTTGTCCTGCGCAATTTCACTATCCTTTAAAGCCTCGCTTGCAATCATTATGGTTGATACCGGCGTTTTAAACTCGTGGGTCATGTTGTTGATGAAATCGGTTTTCATTTCAGAAACCTTTTTTTGCTTAAGTATGCTGAAAATGGTATAGCCGAAGCATAACACCAGCACCAGCAATAAGCCCCCGGTTGTTGCCAGTGATGCTGTCATCTTGTTTACCAACAACACATTCCGCTGCGGGAACACCAGTTTGATAAGCCCCGGGTCGTTTATTACGTCTTTGCTGAATATAGGAGTTTGATAGGTATTGGCATCATCAAATGCAGGCTTAACACCCGACAGGTCGTTGGCTTTCGAAAAAATAAGGGAGTCTTTATTTGCAAGGCTAACCTCATAGCTAAAAGGCAGGTTAATCCCTTTGTTATGCAATTCGAACCGCAACAGGGTATCAATCCCCAACGGGTCGAGACGGAACTTTAAAGGTTGGCCATATTTTCCATATTCTTCGGCCAGGTTTGCAATTACAGTGGTCTTGGTATTGTTTTGAGCATAGTTTTCAAGCGAATCGTTTTCAAGCAATTTCCTTACGTCATTCAGTTGCTTTTCTTTCAACTTTCTGTCCTGCTCCCGCGCCCATTCGGCATTAATATGCGGCACCGAAATTACCTGCTTGCCAAATTGCGGGTCGCTGTATATATATCTTACGGTATCATATTTATGCAGTTTTCGTTTTACCAGACCGGCAGATGGAATTTTTACAAACTCGGGCGTTATCCGCTGGTGGGTAATTCCCAATTCGTCAGTGTACTCTTCAAAACGGAACTGCAGGTCGAACTTGCCACCCTTTGTGAGGCGGGTAAACTCCTCGTCCATTTTTTTATTAAGTATCAGTTTGCGGAGACTGTCGCGTAAAATGGCAAGTTTCCTTTCGCGGCTGGTTAGTTTCTTTTTTGTATGTAGTTTGCCCAGGTCGTCAAGATTGCCATTATCGTTAAAAACCTTGTTTTTCAGCGCATATTGCTCCCTTTGACGAAGACGGGTCCTGGCATTCAGAAAGTTTAAGGCATCGTGACGGGTAACTTTGGACACAACAATGTTAAGCGCCTCGTTAACGTTGCGGTCGAATAATTCAGACTGTAACTGGTACGACTGCCGCAAGAAATACAGCTGCATGATTATTACGCCCAAAAGCGCAACACCCATTAGGCCGATAATAAATGCGATGCTCCTTTTCTTCATTGTAAAAACAAAAATATTTTAAATAAACTCACCAATTTTGCTTTTAACAAAATTTAACAAATAATAACCGCTTTTAACACCTTGAAGGATAGTAGTTTGTTAACTTTGACTGGGTAATTACCTTTGCCTCTGTAACATTAATGCGGGTTGAGTAATATTAAATCTTCATTAAAGTTAATTAACTTAAATAAACATACCCCAACAATGAAAAATCTTTTAAAAAGACCCGGCTTCGAATTTATTTTTTCGATGGCATTAGTGGCCATACTGGCCTTGCCGCCCGTATTGATTGCACAAAGCAAAACGCAAAAAGATATGGAGATACGCATCGAAAACGGCGACACCACTATTAATGGCAAGAATATTAAATCACTATCGGCCGAAGACCGGCAAGCCGCACTGACGGATATTAATAACCTGCGCGGCAACATGAACGATAGACAGCTTAACAGCATCGGACGCGGCAATTACTTTTTTAAGCGGATCGATACTGCCGGCGGTAAAACCATGCGCATGGAATTTAGAAAAAGAGATATGGAAAACGGCGAGGGGCCGATGATGGGCAGGCGCCTTAGGGAAGACACCATGACGGTAATGACGAGACATGGAAAAATGGCCGACGGCAACAAAAAAATGGTCTTCAGCTACCGCTTTAATGATGAAAACCCGGATGAAACAAGGCCCGGGGAGCGTAGCTTTAACCGCATGCCGATGCGGGAAAAGCGCAGGCACGAACGCCGTAACACCCAGAATTTCGATTACGAAAACACCAATAACGACGGCGTTGTAACACACCTTACCTTCCATGTTTCGGAAGCATCAGACGATGACTTAAAGCGGATGGAATATGTTGAAGGCCCTAAATTTGATATAAAAGATTTAAACATAGCACCCCAATTTTCGAGCGGCAAAATTTTATTGACTTTTAACCTTGCAACCAAGGCCCCTGCTGTTGTAAAATTGAGCGACAGCGAAGGAAAAACCCTCTGGACTGAAAAAACAGCTACGGGCGCTTTCAACAAAAGTTTTGCTTTAGGGTTGAACGGCGTTTACTACCTGCAGGTAAAGCAAGGCAAAAATATCGCACTGAAAAGGATAATGAAGGAGGAGTAGAAGTGGGTAGAGGCCGTGAAAGATAGTAGCAGTTATTAGTAGCAGTAGCAGTCATTCTCCGTCACATAGATACACAAAAAGAGCCTTTCAGCAATTGAAAGACTCTTTTTGTATGTTTAGTGCTACTATTAAGTGCTACTGCTACTAATAACTGCCACTTCTCTTAAAAAGGAAGGTCATCCTCATCAGGCGTTGCGCTAATATCAGCTGGCGGGGCATATTCAGGTGTTGAAGCTGCGCCTGCTCCGGCTAATACATTTATTTTCCAAAGCTGCATCGAGTTAAAATAACTCTTCTTGCCAGTTTTGTCTGTCCACGGGCGGCCCCTTAAATTGAAGAATACTTCAACGTCATCACCAACCTTTACATTGTCCAGCAAATTGCAGCGATCCTGTATTGCCTCAAACTTTAAATACTCCGGGTATTGCGGATTTTCAATATATTCAAGTATCAATTCTCTCTTTTTTAACGATTCGGTTACCTGTGCGGTTGGCCCTACTTCGTGTACTTTACCCTTAACTTCCATAATTCAAAAAATTTTAAAATGTAAAGTTAATAGATAAGAAGTAAAATCGGGCGTATTTAATTCATAAATTCGCACAATATCATGCAAGTTTTCCACACTGAAAATAAAATAATCATAACCTGCAATAAAAGGTTATCGCCCTACCTGCAGCAGGAGGTTGAAGATTTAGGGTTTAAACCCGTCCGCGTTTTTCAAACCGGGGTCGAATTATTAGGTACCATTACTGATTGTATAGCGCTTAATTTAAACCTGCGCTGTGCCAGCCAGGTGCTTTATTTAATAAAAAGTTTTAAGGCTGCCGACCCTAAAGAACTCTACGAAGAGCTTGTTACCATTGAATGGGAACAGTTGATTGATTTTTCCGGCTACTTTTCGGTAACCTCGAACGTAAATAACGAACATATACTTACGCCACTGTTTGCCAACGTAAAAGTTAAAGATGCGATTGTCGACAGGATAAAATCGGTTAAAGGCATCCGGCCAAACTCGGGCGCCGAGGCTAATAAAACCGTGGTTCACCTGTACTGGCAGGATAGCGATGCCGATATATTTTTAGATACGTCGGGCGAAACGCTTGCCAAGCACAGCTATCGTAAAATACCGGGGAAGGCCCCGATGCTGGAAGCCCTGGCTACTTCAACCATTATGGCTACCAATTGGGACCGAAAAAGCACTTTCATTAACCCCATGTGCGGTTCGGGTACTTTGGCCATTGAGGCTGCGTTGTTAGCTACCGATAAACATCCCGGCCTGTTCCGGATGAATTATGGCTTTATGCATATAATGGGTTACGATGAAACGGTGTTTTTTACAGAGCGCCGTAAATTGAAGGACAAGGCAAAAAAAGAAACCGGCTTTAAAATTATCGCCACCGATATTTCAGATGATGCCGTTGACATCGCTCAAAAAAATGCAAAAACTGCCGGGGTCGACCATTTAATTGACTTTAGCGTTTGCGATTTTGCCGATACGCCTGTACCGGAAGAGCCGGGCGTTATTATGTTTAACCCTGAATATGGCGAGCGCCTGGGCGTGCATACCAAACTGGAAGCCACCTACAAACGCGTTGGCGATTTTATGAAAAAGGATTGCCTGGGTTACAGGGGTTATGTATTTACCGGCAATCCCGACCTGGCAAAAGTTATTGGCTTAAAGGCCTCGCGCCGGATTGAGTTTTATAACGGCAAACTGGATTGCCGGTTATTAGAGTATGAGCTTTACACTGGTAGTAAACGGGAGCCGAAAGAGGTTTAAGGTGATTAATTGATATCGAATTTGAGGGCCGGATAAACATAAACCGTGATTATGCGTTATCAAAAATTCAATGCTCACTATTAATTATTAAATGAAGAAAATTACAGTATTAGCAATAGCCCTTTTAGTATCAGTTAGCTGTTTTGCGCAAAAGCAGGCTGCATTCCCCTTTAAGGGAGGCAAAGATGCCATGACAAAGTTTTTTAAAGACAGTGTCTCCATCCCGCAGGAAATTATTAAACGGCGCGTTACCGGCGTTGTAATGTTAAAATTTACGGCTGACGACAAAGGCGATGTAAGTAAAACTATTATTTATTATGCCGATGATGCCTATTTAACCATTCCGGTAAATGCCGCACTAAAAAAATCGGCCGGCAAATGGGTTATTGACGCGAAGGAGAAAACCCATGACTTCGTGGTGCCGTTTTACATCCGCTACAACCTGCCCGAAGTTGACGATGCCGACCTGGCAAAGGCTGCCCTTACCAATTACCGCAACAAAAAACCAATTTATTCAAACAACCAGATTCCGCTTGACATGGTAACGTTGCTGCCGGCGGTTACTATTAGCTATGATGTGGTGTTGTAGGTAAAAGAAGATAGCGAAAGGGGCTAAAGCCC
>JBDUDE010000397.1:0-5203 GCA_040003105.1 Mucilaginibacter sp.
AGAAACCCCAGAGAAAAGGTTCCATCTTGATGAAGTTCATATAATCTATCCGGGTATAAAGGCCGCCCTCCCCGGGGTTTTTGGCATCGTTTTTTGCGATGATATATTTCTTTTCCAAATTCCATTTAATGATGTGGAAACGGGTATTTGACAACTGCAGCCAGAGGGTGTCGGTAATTTTGTAGCGTATCTGGTAGTCGTCTTCAAAGCTGCCAAGCATGTAGTCGGGTGGTTTTATGACGGAGGCCGATTGGGTTTGTGCGTGGGCTTTTGTGAGCGCTAATAAGATGAGGATAAGCGCGAGATATTTTTTCATTTAAAGGATGCTAGTTAGCAATATTACAAATCAATCGTAACAATTGCCCGATTTCTTATTAATATTACATTTTAAAAAATATCCGGATTTAATGCGCTAACCGCAATGTCTCAAATCTCATATCTAACATCTCAAATCTAATCCACATGAAACATTACGGGCTTATAGGCTACCCGCTTACGCATTCGTTTTCAAAAAAATACTTTACCGAAAAGTTTGAAAAGGAGCATATTACCGATGCGGTATACCACACTTTTCCGCTGGAGCATATCCATGATTTACCCGCGCTGCTTAGGGAAAACCCCCAACTATGCGGGCTTAATGTTACTATACCCCACAAATTATCGATACTAAAATACCTGGATTGGATTGAACCCGATGCCAAAGGCGCCGGCGCCGTAAACTGTATCCGCATCAGCGCCGAAAGCCCGGTTTTGGCCGCATTTTCGGGCGAGGTCGGCATAAAAGGGCACGATTTCAGGCTGGAAGGCTTTAATACGGATATATACGGCTTCGAGATGAGTTTGACGCCATTATTGCGCGATTACCACGACCAGGCGCTGGTATTGGGCGACGGCGGAGCAGCCAAAGCCGTGAAATGTGTGTTAACCAACCTCGGCATTGGGTTTAAAAGCGTAACGCGTAAGCCTTTTGGCGACAATTTGCTATTCAAGAATTTAAAACCGCATGATATAACCAAACACCTCATCATCATCAACACCACTCCACTGGGGACATCGCCAAACATTGATGAATGCCCGGACATACCGTATGATGCTATAACTGAAGACCACCTGCTTTACGATTTGGTATACAACCCCGAAAAAACCTTGTTTTTGCAAAAAGGCGAAGAACAGGGCGCCACAATAAAAAATGGTTACGAAATGTTAATACTACAGGCCGAAAAGAGCTGGGAAATATGGACAGAAGCACAAAAACATCCATGAGGAAATTAGTATTACCTGTATTTATCATCCTGCTTTTTGCTGCCTGCAAAGGCAACCACGACTATTCGCCAAAGCCGCGCGGGTATTACCGCATTGTTTTCCCGGAAAAGGCTTACCAACCCTATGAATCTGCCGCGCCGTTTACTTTTGAGTACCCCAAATACGCAGTAATTGAGCCTGATAAAAATGCGAACGCCAAGCCTTACTGGTTAAATATGCAGTTTAAAGATTTTAATGGCACACTGCATTTAAGTTACGAGCATATCAGTTCAAAAAAAGAGTTTAACGAACTATCTGAAGATGCCCACAAACTAAGTTTTAAACACACCATAAAAGCAACCTCGATTGACCAGGGTATCATCAATTATCCCGAACGTAAGGTTTACGGCATTTACTATAGCATTGAAGGCAATGCGGCCTCGTCAGTGCAATTTTACCTAACCGACAGCACAAAAAACTACATTCGCGGCGCACTTTATTTTAATAATGAACCCCGGCTGGACTCGATACAACCCGTGCTTACATTTGTGAAAAAGGATGTGGATTTGATGATAAAGAGTTTCAAGTGGAAGTGATATAGTCCGAAAGTCGGGAAAGTCCGGAAGAAAGAAAGCGGAAGCCGGAATGCCGATTGCGGAATGAAGAAATGAATAGCCGCTCCGTTAGGAGCGAAATATTGGTAGAAATAAATACGAAATGATTTGCGCTCCTTTAGGTGCGTAACCCCGGTTCATTTACGGCGGAGCGCGCGAATGCTACCACCGCTGTGATTTCACCTATCGGGATATCGAAAGTTTTTAGGATGTTTACATATAATTCATAATTAACTGACCATGAGTAAAGCCCTGCCACTTTTTGTTTTGACTTTGTTGTGCTGTTTGCGGTCACAATCGCAGACCCAGGCGCCCACTTTCGATGTACAACACTACCGCTTCGCGATACAAATTAACGACGCCAACGATACGCTAAAAGGGCAGGCCAAAATCAGGATGAAGTTTTTGAAGGATGTTAGCTCATTTCAGCTCGACCTGGTTAAACAAAAAAGTGCGGGCGATACAGCCAGTAATTCGGGCAGTACACATGTGCTCAATAATAAAACAAAAAGCACGGGCGGCAAAGGGATGCTGGTATCATCAGTAACAGAGGACGGTAAAAACATAGCCTTTAGCCAGGAAGCCGAAAAGCTCAATATTAATTCCGCAGCCACTGCCAACACCGAGCACAACTACACCATAAACTACGCCGGCATACCTGCAGATGGCCTCATTATATCGAAGAATAAAGCAGGCCACCGCACTTTTTTTGGTGACAATTGGCCAAACCGTGCCCATAACTGGCTGCCCTGTGCCGATTATCCGGGCGATAAAGCCCAGGTTGATTTTTTTGTTACCGCGCCCGGCCATTACAGCGTAGTATCAAACGGTTTAAAGATTGAAGAAACCGCTTTGCCTTTTAATTTTAAGCTGACCCACTGGAAAGAAACTGCGCAATTGCCAACAAAGGTTATGGTAATTGGCGCGGCCGATTTTGCCATTGACCACCCGGGCGATGCCGGTGATGTGCCAATTTACACCTACGTGTTCCCTGAAAGTAAGGATGCCGGCTTTAAGAGCTACGCTGTGGCGCCTGAAATTGTAAGGTACTACCAAAAAAGCATCGGCCCGTTTCCGTATAAAAAATTAGCCAACGTACAATCAAAAACCATATTTGGCGGCATGGAAAATGCGGGGTCTATCTTTTATTTCGAGGAGTCGCCAACCACAAAGGATATTGAAGACCTGATGGCACACGAAATTGCCCACCAGTATTTTGGCGACGCTGCCAGCGAGAAAAACTTCGGCCATGTTTGGCTGAGTGAAGGTTTTGCAACCTATGTAACCAACCTGTATTTAGAAAACAAATATGGCCCGGACACGATGAAAAAGCGTGAGGCAGCCGATAGGAAAGTGGTTTTGGGGTTTGAGAAGAGAAGGCATACCCCTATTGTTGATACGCTGGTAAAAGATAATTTTATGCAACTGCTTAATGCCAACAGCTATCAAAAAGGCGGCTGGGTGCTGCACATGCTGCGCCATAAAATTGGCGACCAGGCTTTTTGGACCGGCATCAGGAATTATTACGCCAAGTACAATGGCGGCAATGCCTACACCAGCGGCCTGCAAAAAATAATGGAGCAAGCCAGTGGCAAGGATTTGAAGCAGTTTTTTCAGCAATGGCTGTACACCCCCGGTCACCCGGATTTGGCTATCAGCTGGAAGTATAATGCTGCGAAAGGCGTCGTTAACCTTACCATTACCCAAAAACAGGATTTTTTATACGATGTGTCGCTTGATTTACAGATAGATAAACAAGCAGTCACTGTGCCCCTCAAGTTAAAAACCACAACTGTTCAGTTTAAAGTACCCGCAAAACCCGTTGATATTAAGACTGACCCGAATGTGAAGTTATTGGCAAGCTTCGAGGTGAGCGAAATAAAATAGGCACGAATTACACTAATTTTTTCGAATTTCACGAATTATGCGAATTCGTTAACCGGCGTTTATTAATTCGTGAAATTCGTCTTAATTCGTGATAATAAGTGTCTAATTGTTATAGCCCACCTTCGCCGCGATACAATTTCACGGGCTTATCCAACCTTACCTTTAATACCGTCATATACTTATCCTGCACATTATTGGGCAAATCAATGTAAACCAGGCCCGGCACTTTGCTCCAGGATATTTTTCCGACAACCTTTGAGGTAAGCTTCGCGCCATTACCAACCACGGTTATATCTTCAATTTTATTATCCAGTCCTTTTATCATCAGTGTTCCAACGGTTTTGGCGGGTACAAACAGGTATAATGTGGTTGAATCTTTCGACATGGTGCTTGCCCCGTAATAATGCCCGGCGGGCAGGCCCGCTTTGGTGCCGAAAATGGCCTCACCATTCTTTTTGTTCCAGGCGCCAAGTTCCTTCAATACATTAACTTCCTGGTCAGGGATGGTGCCATCTTCTTTAGGGCCGATATCCAACAACAGGTTGCCGCCATTTGCCACGGCATCAACAAAAATGGTGATGATTTCGTAGGGAGTTTTCCAGTTCTGGTCCTGCGGTTGGAAGCCCCAATTGTCGTTAATGGTCATGCAAAGTTCCCACCAGTTAAACGGCGGGCGCGTAACCGGGAAATTTTGCTCGGGCGTGTTGTAATCGCCATAACCCTGCAGGCGGCCGTTGATGATTGCCGCTTTGTTTCTTGATAAGATGATACGCCTCACCTTTTCGGCTTCCCATTCCTCGGCGCTGTGTTCCCAATCGCCGTCAAACCACCAAAGATCGGGCTTTAAGGTATTGGCAATTTCGGTAATCTGCCCCTGGAAAAACATGCGGAAAGTGTTCCAGCGGTCGTAATCGTTTTGCACATCATACCGCGAACTATCCTTTAAAAACCCGGGGTAAAATTTGTTCGACCAATCGATAAGTGAAAAATAGGCGCCGCATTTGATATCGCGTTTGCGCAATTCATCAAAAAATGGTTTTACCATATCGCGGTTGGCCGGGGTTGCTTTTACAATGTTTAAGTCGCTTTGTTTGGTATTATACATAGCCACGCCATCGTGGTGTTTGGTGGTAATAACTGCATAACGGGCACCGCTTTCCTTAATCAAATCGGCCCAGGCGGCCGGGTCGTACTTGCTGAGGGTGAAGCCTTTTAGCTGCTTCATATAATCGGCATAGCTTATTTTTTTATTATGAAAGCTCCACGATTCATCAATACCATTTACCGAATAAATACCCGCATGTATAAAAATACCAAGCTTGGCATCTTCAAACCAATGCATTTTATCGGCTATGGTTTTTGGGTCGATTTTGGTTTGGGCATGGGAGAAAACACTTATGCAACAAAAAGTCATCAGAAATAATCTTTTTGCCATTCCCTTACCGCTTTTCGGTGCCTTT
>JBDUDE010000520.1:0-5200 GCA_040003105.1 Mucilaginibacter sp.
TGGCCATGCTGCCACTTTTAAATAACCTGCTGCAAATAAAAATTTCATTCTTCAGTTCAGGTTTTACTTTCCTGTTGATTTGCGGATTGGTTTTGGCTTCATCGCTGTTAACTGGTTTGTACCCGGCGTTTGTGCTGTCGGCCTTTACGCCGGTTGCGGCACTAAAGGCAAATTTTAAACATGCGGCAAAAGGCCTTACCCTGCGCAAAGTAATCACCGTTACCCAATTTGTAGTAGCCACGGTGATGATTTCCGGCGCATTTATTATGAACAAGCAAATAAACTTCGTGCAGCACCGCTCGCTGGGTTACGACAAGAGCCAGGTTTTGACTGTGTCGCTGCCGGATGATTCTGTTACGCTGACACGCGTGTCGGCATTCAATAATACCCTAAGGCAAATGAGCCAGGTAAAAGGCACGTCGGTACAAAGCGGGTTGGGCGTTGATAATGGCGGACAGGCAAAGTCAACCACTATGGTAACCGCCAATGGCCGCAAACGCGAGCTGATGTCGAACTATTTTTCTATCGATGACAAATTCATTCCGCTGTTAAAAATGCAATTGGTGGCCGGGCGTAATTTCTCGGAACAAATGATTACCGATAAAAAGGAAGGCTTTATAGTAAACGAAGCGTTTGTGAAGCAATTGGGCTGGAAGCAACCCATCGGCCAACCTATCGAAGGGATGACGCATAAAGGGCACGTAGTCGGGGTAATCAAAAACTTCCATTACGAATCGATGCATAACCCGGTTGCGCCGACGGTATTTGTTTACACCGGGCCGAGGCCGGGTGCCATACTGGTAAAAATAAGCCCCAAATACCTGCCGCTGGTTAAAACCGCCTGGCAAACCTATTTCCCCGATTATCCCTTTAATTACGAATTTATAGATACGGCCCTCGATGCGTTGTATCAAAAGGATGTTACCAGCATCAGGCTGTTTAATTATTTCACATTGCTATCTATAATCCTTGCCTGTCTTGGCTTGTACGGCCTGGCGCATTTGATTGCCATACAGCGCACTAAAGAGATCGGCATCCGCAAAGTGCTTGGCGCCGCATTAAACCAGTTGCTGGTTTTGCTGGCAAAAGATTTTGTAAAACTGGTGGCCATTGCCGCGCTGATTGCCATACCGATTACCCTTATTGTAATGAACAAATGGCTCACAAGCTATGCCTATCACATCAGCATACATTGGTGGCTTCTGGCATCGCCGGTGTTTGTTATACTGCTGATTTCGGTTTTGGTAATAAGTTATCAAACGATAAAAGTGGCGGTTTCCAACCCGGTAAAAAGTTTAAAAAACGAATAACACCTGTACCATATCCACAAAAACTTACGGAGTTTTCAAAACTTCGTAAGTTTAAATTCCGATTTGTGCTATATTTGCAGCATTGCTCCCGTAGTTCAACGGATAGAATTATGGTTTCCGGTACCATCGATATGAGTTCGAATCTCGTCGGGAGCACAAAAAAATCAAAAACCCTGATTCTAAGCCGGAATCGGGGTTTTGTATTTTTTTTCTTTTTACAAGAAAGGCTTTTGAAGCAATAAACGCAATTTTTAGTGCGATAGCCGGGGCCACACTGCCCAGGCACTTAAAACTTAGCAAGGCACGGGCGCAGGAGGTAGTGAATTACCTGTTATTTCAAAAGAAACACCGCTATCAGGAAGCCTGCGCCATCTGCCTGTCATAAACAGGTTCAACTTTAAGCTCGCGGCGTATTGCATCGTTTTCACGGTCATCATATTTTTCTTTCAGTTTCTTGAAAATCTCGAAGCTAAAGGCGTCACTCATTGGCAAGTGATATTTAGGTACGACTGTACCGGGGTGCAGTCGCAACGCTTCCGCCGGAACTTTCAAATTTTCATGGTTAATATGCGTAAGGCCGGTTAGCGGGTCGGTGTCATAAATAACGAAGGTATCCATTAGTCTTCCTTCCTTATCAGTATAAATTACGGTGTCATGTTCGTTAAATAGTTTCATTTGGATGATGTATATATTCAATAAACACTTATCACGGGATGAATGTTTTACATAGTAGTTAATTTTTTTAGTTAGATGAATAAATCCGTTAGGCTGTTTTGTAACCACAGAGATGCAGAGAAAGTACGGAGAACGCAGAGAAAAATAATCACAGATGTTAGCTGATTGAACCGATGACGCTGAAGTATTCGCAGATGTAGCCGGATTGAAAAGATGACGCTGATGCAATCACAGATGTTAGCTGATTGAAAAGATGACGCTGATGTTTTTTGACCTGTTAATTAAAGCCGGCAGGTATCTGTTCATCCGTTAAATCAGCTGATATCTGTGATACCTTTTTTATCTGTTTCATCAGCTTAATCTGCTAACATCAGTGATCCCTTTTTATTCTTCCGCCCGTCAAATCCGGTTACATCTGCGATATGTTTTTTATCTGTTTCATCCGTTCAATCGGCTAACATCTGTGATGCTTCTTTTATCCCCTTACATCTGCGATTAAAAGTTAGCTCGTAAAGTTACCCCATAAGTCCGCGGGTTGCCGAGGTGGGTAGCGCCAAAATCATACGCGTAGTCTATATAAGTTTTATTGGCAAGGTTGTGTCCCCAAATAAACACTTCATAGTTTTTAAGGCTTACACCTGCGCGGGCATTAAAAATGCTGTACGCTTTTTGCTCAATCTGGTTGGCCAAATCAAAGTATTCGTTTCCGAGGTAACGCCACTCGCTGCGGGCTATCAGGCGGGTAGTGTGGCTGTCGTCAAGCTCGTAAGCATATTGCAGGGCCAGCATTGAGGTTACTTCGGGGGTATAAACCTGGCGGTTGCCTTGTAAGTTTACTGCGTTGCCATTGCTTGCTACCAGCAGGTCTTTATACCGGGCATGGGTATAGCCAAAGTTATAATCAACATCCAAACCTTTAAAAAGGGTGGCTGCAACTTCGGCCTCGATGCCTTTGCTTTGCAGCTTTCCGGCATTTCTGGTTACGGTAATAGCATCAGGCAATACCAGTGTAGGCACCTGGGCGTTGTTTACAAACGTGTAAAATGCCGAAATATTTAATCTTAACCGTTTATCAAACAGCGTATTTTTTGAGCCGATTTCGTAATTATCACTGTATTCAGGTTTGTAAGCATACAGCGGCGGTTGCGATGGGTCCGAACCCAGCTGACTAATACCGCCTGCACGGAAGCCCCGGCTGTAACTTGCAAACAAGTTGTTATTTTCAGACACGTGATAAGCCACGGTAAGTTTCGGTGTAAACGCTCTGAAGTTCGCTTTTGACGAAGTATCGGCCTGTGTTACCATTACATCGCCGCCATCAGGTTGAAATTCGCCTTTAACCTCTTCTTTTTTGTGCTCTAAATCATAGCGTAAGCCGGCCGTAATGTCCCATTGCGGGTTAATGGTATAAACCACTTGCCCAAAAGCTGCGAAACCATAGTTATGCTCAATGTTGGTGTTGATGCTGGTAAAGTCGGGGAAAGGGGCGCCTACGGCAGCTGCGTCGGCTCCGAAATGTGTGCCTGTTTTAGTGGGCGCGCTGCGATAAAATCCATACAGGCCTGCGGTCCATTTTAAAGGCGACTGCGATGAAGCCGGTGAGCTAAACCTAAATTCCTGCGTGCCTACCTTTACGTTGTTCCAGTCGCTGCCATAGTTATTAATAAGCGATACGGCATCGATAGGGGCAAAGTCGCCGTCAATCGGCTTGGTGTAATACCGGTAGTTTTTCTGGTATGAGGTTACCGACGTAAAATTGAAGCCGCTTCCCGCATAATTTGCAGATAACGAGGCGTTGAATATGTTATCGATAATTTTTGTGGTGGCATTCTGGTTAACCTTAAACGGATTGCTTATTGCATCGGCAGGGTTGCCGGCTAAAGTGAATGGGCCGTTATTGCGGTTTTCGTAATTTTTAACATTCAATGTAAATGTTAGCTTTTCGGTAGCCAAAAACTTAAGGTAATAATTGCCTAAAAAGTAATGCTGCTTATCAAATTCGGTGTTGTTAAACTCATTGGTGTAAAAACCGTTAAAGCCTGAGTAAACACCGGCAACGCCTAAAAATAGTTTGTCTTTTATCAGCGGCGTGCGTAAGCCAAGGCTATAGCGCTGCTCACCATAATTGCCAAACTCGGCCTCGGCAAAACCGCTGGTTTGGTTTGACGGTTTTTTGGTTATTACATTAATAACGCCCCCAAGTGCGTTGCGACCGTATAAAGTGCCCTGCGGACCGCGCAAAACTTCAATACGCTCTACGTCAAAAAGCTGCGGAATGTAAGTATCCAAACTAAATTGGTTTACGCCATCGATATAAGTAACCACAGCCGGGTCGTACGATGTGGTGGCTATGCCGCGCAGGCCTGTAACGTTACGGTTGTCGCCAGGGCCGGCAGAGTACAGATTGGGCACAATACCGGTTATTTCTTTAAGATTTTGCAGGTGATAGGCCTGCACATCGTTTGCCGAAAGGGTCGATACGCTTATAGGCACCTGCTGCAACTGCTCTTCGCGCTTTTGGGCGGTGATAACAACTTCATCCAGTTGTTTACCGGCACTCTGCAGTTTTATGTTGATGGGCTGGCCTTTACCGCTTAGCGTTATTACCTGGCTGCGTTCGGCATAGGCTGCGCTCGTAATATGCAGCGTGTAGGTGCCCTGCGGGATATTGTTAATACGAAACTCGCCTTTAGCATTGGTAACTGTGGTGTAATTGGTATTAAGCAAAGCCACGGTCGCACCTGCAACCGGCTGCGAATTGGTGTTAGCGATAACGCCGGAAATATAAGTAAGATTTTGTGCGATTGCCTGACAGCAAATGGCCAGTATAAAAAATAGGGAAAGTAATTTTTTCATCGTGGAATTAGTACAATTAATATAATGTGCCGCGAATTTAGCAACACTACGGCGGATAAATAAAAAAGCAGGATAATTATTTCAACTATCCTGCTTACGATATTTTGACGGTTTTATTGTTTAAGTGATAAAATCCAGCTGATTATTTTTTGTGCTTCGGCCGGTTTAAGGGCAGGGTGGGCAGGCATAGATACATCGCCCCAAACTCCCGTACCGCCATCTTTTACTTTTTGTGTTAAGTGGGCCATCGAAGCTTTATTGTTTGGATATTTTTTAGCCACATCAACAAACGACGGACCAATAGATTTTTCGCTAACCTTATGGCAGGTTTTGCAGTCCAGCGTAAGCATTAACGCTTT
>JBDUDE010000595.1:0-5200 GCA_040003105.1 Mucilaginibacter sp.
TAATCTCACTTTTATTATAATCAAAATCGGCGTATAGCTTATTATCATTGCTGATGGCCCATTGGTTAATAAAATGCGAATGCGACGGGAAGTAGAACTCCGGCCGTAAAGTTTGCAGGTTAAATCCCCTGAATTGGTATTCGTCGGCCATTATGTCGAGCCTGCCTGTGGTTGAATTATATTTATGATCCGATACATCCTGGATCAAATTATTAAATCCTTTTATGGGCCCGCCGGTTTGCAGGTCAACGCCAATTATGTCACGAAATGTCGAAAAATAACCCCGCATTTTATCGCCAAATAAAAAGCCGTTGGTTATCTCGCCCGAAGTTTGTTTTTTTGATAGGTTGATGGTGCGCTCCAACACGAAACCATCGGTATTGTATAATTCATACTTTACCAAAGGCGTGTAACCGGCAAAATATTTCTTGCTGATCAGTACACGACTGTCGGTTAACGACGGCAATACAAAAATATGGGAAAAAGTTGTGGGCGTAATTAATTTCTTTACAACAACTCCATCGCTCATGCGCTGAAAAGTGAGGGTGCTCGACTGCGCCGTCAGCTCAGCAGCACTTACAAAAAGCTTGCTGTAAGGCAAATACCATTCACTTTCCGTTTTAGGAGGAAATTTAAATTTCGCCGACTGCGTACCATATTCTGCGTTTCGTATTTGCCAGCCTTCGCTGTTAACCAGCAACACGTCTTTATCATTGTTTATGCTATACAAGTCAACAATCTGCTCTATCCCTACCATACCAGATACGTAATCGTTATCGCCATCCGCGGCGTTGTACCAGCCAATCCCTTTGTCGGTGGGCACCCAGATGCGCTTATCATCCGGAGTAAACATCAACATAACGGTGGCATTATCAATAAAACCTTTTTCCCAAAGCTTTTTGCCATTAATAGTGGAGTAGCAATATATTTTAGAGCCGTTTAAGTAAACAATTTTATCGCCCGCGTGGCTTACGCCAATACCATTTATATCATCTACTACCGGGAAACTGTATAGCTGATAACCTGTGGCAATATCCCACATTACAATTTTTTCCTTATCGGCAGCATAAAAATATTTACGCTGATCATCCACAATAACCCGCTTAACTTCTGAAGCGTGACCGTTTGGTATAACCACCTGCTCTGTTTGCGCGCCGGCAAACTTTACGGCCATCAGTATAATAAAAGTCAGTTGCGTTTTCATACTTATAATTATTTTATCACCCCCACCGGGAAATCGTTACCCAAACCATAGCTTGATGGATATTGCGGCGTGCCATTATATTTCTTCATCAGATCAGGCACCTGCACCTGAAGGAAATTCTTTAGCCCGTTTATGGTTACCATTTTATTGCTGGCTGCTTCGCCTTTCATGGCTTTTAGCAGCACATAAGTAAAAGCCCCATGGCCCAATTGCGAAAACTCGTTAGCAAACTGCTGACTGCCGCTGGCCGCAATCCAATGCGTACCTGTACTTCGCGCCACCACCGCAAGGCTTTTTTGCTGGTTGGCGTCGTTAGCCAGTAAGGTGGCAAAAGCTCCCGCGCTTTGGCAGGCATCCAAAATAAAAACCTGTTTTTGGGCCGCAATATCAATGGCATATTGCTGCAGTATTTTTGAGGGAATGCCATGCAATGCCAGGGCTTCGTCAACGTTTTTTAGGTCTGTTACATCATTGGGCACCAGGTAAAACTCTTTGTTTTTATCGCTGATAACACCATGGCCCGCATAGTAAAAAATTAATACGTCCTGCGGTTTGGCGCTTTGCTTTACAGTTTTAAATGCTTCTAAAATGCCATTTTTGTCCGCTTTATCATCGGTAATAAAATAAGTTTTTATGTTAGGTGTTACGGTAAGCGCATCCGTTTCGGCCTCATTTTTAAATGAAGTCGCGTCGGCCAATGCGTAGTTCAAGCTCATTTTAGGGTTTTTATATTTGTTGATGCCTACCACAATAAGGTGTATCGTGGCATCTTTATCAACAGGTGCAATAAAACCACCAGCATTAACATAAGCAGGCACGGGGGTATTGCCTTGTGCCGATGTGGTGATATAATTAACAGTTATTTCTTCGGCCTTACTTTCTGTACGCTGGCTGTTAAGGGCTAATGCCCTGAAAGTATTGCGGCCGGGCTGCAGATTAACAGTATAAGTTTTGCTGTCGGCACCGGTATTGTCGGTTACAAACAGGCCGCGGGTGGCCAGGTTAACCACTTTGCCATTTTGAAACAAACGAATTTCGTCCACTTTGTCCTGCGCCGCCGTGGCTGATATTTTAAGTTCTGCAATGCCGGTGGTATTATTAAAGGTTGGCTTATCAGCTACCACTTCCAGGTTCCGTTCTTTTTCGTGGTATTGTATCTTTACCACCGGCTTGGGGTGGATGGTGTTAAGGTCAACATTTACGGCCGGCATCTTTTCGCCGTTTAACAAGCGGACGAGCAACTGCGGGGTATAAAATTTCTCATACAAATCAGCAAGGGCAATGGTATTTACACCACGTACGTAATACATGCTCTCCTGTGCACCCGGCGATGCATCGAAATGGCCGTCGGGTGTTACCACTGCCCAATCACCGGCATCAGCAAATGAATAAAGGGTAGCTATTAAAGTTCGCGTGGCAAAGTCCCAAACCTTTACGGTTTTATCGCCGCCGCTGGTAAACATGTATTTGCCGTTGGCCGAGAAATTAATCCCCAATACGCCTGTTAACCATCCGCTTACATGAGCTTTAAAGGGACCGACAGTGATAAACTTTTGCATAGCAATGTTATAGATATCTATGTCGCCTTCGCTGCTGCCAAGCACCAGGTATTTATCATCGGGCGTAAAGGCATAAGCCTTAACATAGCCGCCGGCCCTGTTAGCTACGGCGATGTATTTTTTAGCGGTGAGATCGATTATTGCAAGGTCTCTGTCATAGGCGATAGACAAATACCTGTCGGAGTTTGAAAACAAAAATTCACTCGGCCTTTCCTGAATGTTTGCATCGGTAAACGTATACAGCAACCTGCCCGAAGGGACGTCATAAAAACTTAATGCCGGGTCAGCTTTTTCCGCCTTTACCACCAGCATATCCGTTGTTTTGGCAAACGCGCCTGCATAGATGGTATTTCTGAAGGATAATATCTTTTGATGCGTTGTCATATCGTACACCTCCATTCCTTTTCTATCCGGCGAATCCTTCCCGCTATAAAAGAACGACGAGCTGAAAGTATATTTACTATCAGATGATATGCCGCTAACGTATATGCGGTCCCCACCTTCGGGATTGGGAAAAATAACAGGCTGCTCGTTTTTTGTGAGGTCCGTTTCAAACAGGTTCATTTTGCCTTTATCGTACCCAATTGTTATCCCTTTGCTGTTATCTGCGCTTATAACGGTAGCCGTTGAAACATTCAGGGTGTGCACAGGCTTTTCAACTGCGCCGCGGGCCAGGTTCCAGTCAATTAATAAATTGGTACCGCTAACGCTTAGCAAGCTTTTTTCATCAGGCGATAGGGTGACCGCATTCAACCTGTTTAAAGCTGTAGTGCTGATGGTTTGTACTGCATTCCCCGTGGCCGCATCTACCAGCCCGATGTGTTTCATGTCGCCAAACAGCATTATCCTGCCCCCCGAATGATAAAAGCTGGCTTTGCTGTAATGTTCGGTATTGGGTGCCTGCCAAACCAGCTTGCCAGTTTGCACGCTTACCATGTCTATATTTTTTTCGGTGACAACAATAAACGCCTTACCATCTGGCGCCAGCACGGCCGCGGTAACAAAGCGCAGATCGCGGGGATATTGTACTGACCGTAGTATTTTGTTAGCCGCGTAATCAACTATTTCTATAGCGTTTTTTGTTTCACCGCAGCCGGCCAGGAATATGTTGTCATCCTGTGCAAAGTTCAAAAACTCTATAATATGCTCGCTGGCGCCAAAATCCAGGCCTATGGTTTTTAACCATTTGCCATCCTTTACGTCGCAAATGGCAACGTTGCCGTCCTTGCCGCCTATTGCAACAATGCCGGCTGATGGCGCGAAGGCAGCAGACGAATACTGTGTGCATTGTGGCTTAACGATATCGCCGGTGTTTATATTGATAAATTTAGTGTGGTATATCATAAGCCCCTGGTCGGGGTATATGTCGCTTGGGTTATTTAAGACATTGTTACCGCTAGGCTGGCCCGGGAACGTTTTAACTGTGTTGCCTAAAAGGTCGATTGTTTTAAAAGTGCTGTAGCTATCGGCTATCAGCAATGCCTGGCTGTTACCAGTAAAAACTCCATTTAATATATGGTCAAAAATACGGAGCTGGCGGCCGGTGCCCACATCCCAAAGTATGCCGAAGTTGTCGCTATCTACCGTAAAGAGCTTCGTTTCATCGGCCGACATGCTGGCGTGCACTATGTCTTTTTCGTGGCCGGTTTTTACCGTTATCTCTATTTTTTGTGCATAGCCGGCCGTAAGCAGCACAAATGGCATAACGAAGCACAGCAAAGTATACTTAAGGCGCAGTTTCATCACGGGCAAGTATTAATATTACGGAATATTACTGGTGCTTTATCTCAACCATCAAAGGCACCACGCTGCCGGTAGTTGGCACATTGCTGTTATCGTCAGTAACGGTAAGGTTGCGGGTTGATAGCTTGCCGGTGCTGAAGCCCGCTTTATCCGCAGAATATTTGATATTGCTTTTGTCAATCAGTTTATTGCCTAACACTACTTTAATTTTATGGCTCAGGCCTCCTTTCATATTACTCATTTTATCAGCAATATCATTGGCATCCAGCTTTTGCGCCGAATAAAGTATCAGTAGGTAGTCTACACCTTTTTGCTCGTCCAACTGTATAACTTTTGTGTCAGACGGGAAGGCAATAGCAGTGCCGGCGCCGACATGTGTTGATATAGAATTATCGAAAGGTAAAATAAGGTTAACCTTGCCGGTCAGGTCAGTGGCAAAAGCATATATGTAGGCTGCATTATCAACGTTCATCAAAAATCTGAATTTGGTACCGCTGCTATAGCTGTTCATCATGGTGTAGGCCACTAAATCTTCTTTAGCATTGGGCGAGTCGTCAGTTACAGCAAGGTTACGGGTTGATATTTTGTTTACCGGCATGTCGTCGCCCGTATTTAGCTTAAACTCCATGCTGCCGCTCAAAGCAAATGTTGGCGATTCGGGTATTGGTTTTGGTGCAGGTGCGGGCGTTGGTGC
>JBDUDE010000005.1:0-1567 GCA_040003105.1 Mucilaginibacter sp.
TATAAAATAGGCATCATTATATCAACCGACGGAACTATGGCGGCTGTAGTTAGCGCCGAAACCATCATGATTCGCAATACCGCAGACGGAACACTTTTGAAAACCATTAATTGGAAAGCACCCGACCCGGAAGGCTCATTTAATATCAATAACATAAAATTTAATAAAAAGTATATCGCTATTACAGAAGGTGGTAAACTGGTGGTTTATAATATTGCCAATAGCACCGTCCTGCAATTTGAACAGCCCGATCCCCAACCCGACCAAATTGGCCTGGCACCCGACAATAACGAGCTTTATGTGAATGGCAAAACCAAACTTTACAAAGTAAACCTCGATACCCGCGCTGTTACTGTGCTGGAGGAAAAAACCATTACAGTAGATGCTGTTAACTTTTCGAACAATGGCAGATATGTATTGATGTCGCCCCGCCGGGTGATTGATAGAGCAACCAACCGGGAGCTGCATTATTTTTTTGAAATGGACTACAACGTGATAACAGCTGCCAGCGAAAAATATTTCGTGTTTTTTGAACGCCCAACCAGCAACGGACATTTGTATTTGATAGATGGTTTTGAAAAGATAAAGGATTTTAATAATGAAACCTCCGGCTTACAGCGCATGATGGTGAAGGCTAAAACAAACCAGCTTATCCTCACAACTAAAGCAAACGAGGCCCGCTTTTGGGATATCGGAAGCTACAAGTTTGAAAAAACTGTACCCTTCGCTACAAAAGAACCGGCAGACCTTTACAGCTCTGTATTTGGTGACCAGGGGGACTATTATCTTTCCGGAAATTTCTCGCAGCAAACGGTTGTTAATATGAACACCGGCAACGTAACGGCTACTTCAGACAAAGGTGTAAAAAGTATATCGCCCGACGGCACCATAGCTTTCACAGAAAAAGCCGGTGCCGGCAATATTATTAATTTAACCAGCGGGGCCGTAATAAAAACTATCGGCTTAACTTATCCAAGGTATTTTGCATCGCCTGATAATCAAACGGTTGTTTACCAACATTACCCGGATGCGCGCGTAAGTATCTACAATTACAGGGCCAATACCGAGATAACTGCGGAAGTGCAGGTTGGCGAATATCCAATTTTTAATAGCGCCGGTAAAAAACTATACTGCGTGGATATTTTACACGACCAGGGCCCGCAGATACCCAGTTTAATAACTACCTCGTTAACTACAGGCCAGCAGCTTTCAAAAATACCGTTGCTTACTGTTAACGGGATGACGGTTAACAAATTTGCCGTTTCGCCTGATGAAAAATACGCAGCAGTATCGTATCGCGGCGTCGGGGACTACTATATGAGCAAAAATATTGTGCTGATTACCTATGAACTAGCGACCGGTAAACAGGTAAGCCGTGCAGAAGGAGTGCTTGGCGCCGATGAAATATCATTTTTAAGCACCAACTATCTTATTGCAATGATGAGCGAGATCTCCAATATGGTGCAAATATATGACGGATTAACGGCCAAACATTTAGTTGACCTTGCCCATTTCAAAGGCCCAAATGATTGGATTGCCGTTACCCCCGACGGCTTGTACGACGGCA
>JBDUDE010000312.1:0-5189 GCA_040003105.1 Mucilaginibacter sp.
GCTCTTTACCCAAATATCCACATTTATACAACTAAAGAAATGTCCGACATAACCACACGGGCTGCTTTGCCGGCGGACCTTGACATATTGCTAAGCTTTGAGCAAGGAATAATTGAAGCCGAGCGCCCTTTTGACTCCACTTTAAAGGATGGCGAGATTCATTATTATGATTTAGGCCAGATGATTATCGCGCCGGATGTTGAGGTTATTGTTGCTGAACTGGACGGAGAAGTAATAGGATCGGGCTATGCACGGATAATGATACCGAAAAGTTACCTGAAACACTCGCGTTATTGCTACCTGGGCTTTATGTACACTAAACCGGAGCACCGCGGCAAAGGCGTAAACAACAAGGTATTGGAAGCGCTGAAAGCCTGGGCATTATCACAAGGCATCAGGGAGCTGCGGCTGGAAGTTTATCACGAGAATCAACCGGCGCTAAAGGCTTATGAAAAGGCAGGGTTTACGCCGAATTTGCTGGAAATGCGAATAGCGCTTGATTAACAAACTAATTAAAACCAAGGCCCCCCGCAATACCGTAACTTACAGCGTGAAAACATACCTTTTAAAAACGGAACAAACAATGCCCATCACCCTCGAAGAGGCATGGGACTTTTTCTCCTCGCCCTTAAACCTGGCAAAGATTACGCCCGACGAAATGAAGTTCGTGGTAACATCAAACTATACCCCCGATACCAAAATATATGCGGGCATGATAATCACCTACAAAATCTCGCCCCTATTGGGCATAAAAATGAATTGGATGACTGAAATCACCCACGTAAAAGAAGGCGATTATTTTGTAGACGAACAGCGTTTCGGCCCCTATGCACTCTGGCACCATGAACACCATTTTAAAGCCATAGAGGGCGGAGTGCTGATGAACGATATTTTACACTACGCAATTCCGTTCGGACCAATAGGCCGGCTAACCAATGCCGTATACGTAGGCAAACAAATTGAAAAGATATTTGCGTACCGCGAGAAAGCGATAAAGGAATTGTTCGGGAAAGTTAGGTAAAAGGTGAAAGGTAATGCGGAAGTCGGAATGTCGATTGCGGAATTAGGTTAAAGGGTAAAGGCGAAAGGTAAAAGATTTTGAAAGCTGCCTTTTACCTTTCGCCTTTTACCTCTATTTATAATCCAGTCTGTAAATAAAGGCCAATGATACCGAAGTGCCAATACCTGTGTTACGCCCGGTTAAAAATCTGCCGCCGCTTAAAAACAATGATGTTTCGCGGGTGAACGAGTGGCCGAAACCTATGGAAGCCTGCAGGAATGAAAAATCTTTATTGGTTTGCGGCACTACCGAAAAACGCTTGTCGTTACTTTGCGAGTAGATGCCGCTAACCGTTGCCGATATTTGGTTCTCATAGTCCTCGTCAAGCGTTAAGCCGAATGTGGCATTATACCTGTTTTGTATCGGGCCGTTGGTGCCAAAATACTGGCGCACACCATCGGCAGCGTTAAAATAAGTGCTTAAACCACCCAGGTGACCAGTACCCGAAAATGCAAGCTTTAACTCCGCCCCTTCCTGGCCATAGCCTAAGCTATTATTATTGGAGTATAAAGGTGTAATGGCAGTACCTTGTACCGAGAAGTAGTAAACAAAATCAATATTTGCCAGGTAGTACCTTAAACCTGTCTCCATATCGGTAAGGCCCGAACTGGTTGCCCTGGGCAAGCCGGTCTGGTCGTACATGTTATATACAAACGGGATTGACGCAACCACAGCAAATTTCCGGCTGATGCCATATTCGGCATAGAGCGTTACGCCTACCGATGAAAATTTGCCATTATTAGGGAAAGGCTTTTTTACACCTGTTGAATCCCATTGCGAATTGGCGAAAAAGTAGCTGACCGAAGGGGCAATCAGCAAACGACCCGGCCTGGTAGGGAAACCACCATCGGCATAACTAACGCTTTCCGTCGTTATAAAAAGTATCAGCGTAAAAAATAAAATTCTTGTAAAAGTCTTCAAAAGGCTCATGATAAATGGTTAATGTTAAAATAAAGCAAAAGTGTCACGCATCCAGCGTCCCTCGTATACTACGTATTTCTTGCCGATCTCGTGCGCCAAATCCCTGAAGATAATCAGGTGTTTGTCGGCCGTGATGCCGTTGTAAATAGTTTGTACCGTATTCGGCGGTGCAATATTATCAACCATGCCCATGCCCATCAAGGTGCGGCATTTTATTTCTGATGCAAAGTTTTTGGCATCAAAATAGTCCATATTATTTAACACCTTATCAAAGGTTAATCCGGGCCTTGTATTAACATATCTCTTTATGTCGTTAAAGGGCCAGTCAGCCTGGTTAGCCAGGTTACGCACATCGCCAAGTATAGGGTTCGCAGCTGAACAGAAGTTTATACGTTTATCAACGCCAGAAGTTGCAACAGCCAGGAATCCACCCAAGCTACCGCCAACGGCAATTACGTTATCATGCCTTAATTCGGGGCGGGTGAAAATAAAGTCAACCGCGCGCACACAATCCATAATGGCGCCTTTTAACACGTATTTGTTTTTATCCTCAATACCAAGGGTTATATAGGTTTCCTTACGCACATCAATTACATCCCTGCTGTTCCCCTGCCCGCGAATATTTAATGATAGTATGGCGATATCCGGGTCGAGGCCGTACAGTGGTTTTAAATCAACCTGGTAACCCGGCAGCGCCAGCATCACCACAAATTTCTTATTTTTATTTTTTGTTATGGGCTCGGTCAGCCAGCCGCGGATGGTTAAGCCACCCAACGATTTCATCTCCACCAAAAACACCTTGCGGTTATCCTTGCTCGAGTCGGGCATTTCGGTAACCTTAAATTCCGGGTCTACGGCTGCAAGCTCGGCTTTTGCGTTTGCCCAAAATGAGCCAAAGTCGGCAGGCTTGGCATATTGCGACCGTATTTCATCCGGGCGTATGCCAAACGCTTTCCGCGTGGTATCATCATAGTCTGTTACATTAATCATGAAGTTGATTTTGTAGAATCCCGATGGCAGTCCGCCGATATCAAAATTATAGCTGGCGGAACCCCTGCCGCCTAATTTCACAGCAACCGAATCCGACTTCAATTTTTTGCCGGCCTCGGTGCTTACCTCGTATTTAACCCTGCCGGTTTGCGGCGTGGTATAAGTGCTGTTTACTTCGAAAGTGTACGACGCGGTAGAATTAAAAACCCCATCCTTATCGTGCGTTATTACATTGGTATTTACGGTGCCATCCTGCGCAACTGCCCGGTTAATACCGGCGATGCCTGCCAGGATAAAGGTTAGTACCAGGAATTTATTTGTAAACTTTACCTTCATAATTTTCACTCATTAATTGGCCTGCTTATTAAACTACCAATTTAAACTTCTAACTGCCTCATATTGCTATTACCGTGCCGAAATTCCCCATTTCCCCACCGGGGGATGTTAAACAATTCGTTTATAGTATGATTTTTGGTTAAAACGCCTGTTCTAACAGTAAATTGTAAAACCCGTACCGGTATAAGTGGGTAAACAATTCAACACTTATTTACCTATGGTATCCTGAATTTTTCGCGGAGCCACAGGTTTTGAAACATAAAATAATTAAAATTAACCTCGTGTGTGGAGTTTGGTACACACACAAATTCCTTATTAGTGCTGCTGATATGGTTATACAGGGCCATGCTGCAGCGCGGCGGGCAAAACTGATCAAGCAACCCAATCCCCATCAGCACCGGGCACTTTACCATGGGCGCGAAGTTTTGCGGGTCGTAGTAATCAAAAGTGCTGTAAAATTTTTCCCACGAAAAACCTGCATGCTGGCTTTGGTACTTCCTGAACACTTTAAACGGAAAAACTTGCTGCTCGTACGATGCCGATATGGCAAAATTGTCGTGGATATCAGCATAAAGCGGCACTTGCATGGTCAGCAATTTCACCCGTTTATCAAGCGCGGCAGTTATCAACGCCAGCGAACCGCCCTGGCTGCCGCCTTCTACAAAAATTTTCGAGGTATCTATCCCCAAATTGCTGTGCGAATACAAAAAATCAAGTCCGCGCAGGCAATCCATATAAACGCCGCGATAAATGTATTTTTCTTTATTTTCGATATTTACCACCGAATAATTATCCGTGCCTATATTAATTACATCCTTGCTGTTGCCGTTGCCGCGTACGTTCAAATCAAAGGCGATAAAATCGTCGTTATCCATGTTTGGCTGCAGGCTCACCACGTAGCCCGGCACACGGTAGTGCACAGGGAACCTGCTGCCGTCCGTCGGAACAACCAGCCACCCGCGAATAACAAGGTCGCCAAAAGAGTGCATTTCAACCGAATACACTTTTTTATACTGGGTGGATAAGTCTTTCCGCTCCAATACCCGGTAATTAGCCGGCACCTGGGCCAGCTGCACTTTGCTTTGTTTCCAAAAAGCATCAAAATCCTCAGGCTTGTGCAACTGCGACGTTACCTTCTCGGGGTTTACGCCAAATACCCGCCTTACGGTGTCGTCATACTCAGGGAGTTTAACAATAAAGTTTATGCGATAGAAGCCTGTGTTGCGTTTGCGGATGTTTACAATCACGTCCTTATCAGCCCCGTCCCTTAAAGAAATCCGTACCGAATCGCCGACAATCTTTTTCCCGTCATCCGTAGTTACCTGGTATAAAACCCTGCCGTTTTGCAATTTTTTTGTATTGTTGTGCAACTGTAGCCTGTACCTTACTTCTTCGCTGCTTGTAAAAAGCGCGGTTTTGTTATACGGCGTTGCTTTTAATGTCACATCGCCCGTTTCTTCGGTTTGCTCCTGCGCTTTCACGCCGGCCGGTGAACCCAGCAGGATGGTAAGCGCGAAAACAATTACATAGCAACCCTTTTTCATAACTATATCTTAATTACCGCCAAAAGCGACCCACCGTAACCTACCCCTGTATTTACGCCGAACGGTACATAAAATCCGCCTATAAAAGCAGAGCACCTGCGGGTAAAAGTATGCCCGTAGTTTAACTGCGGTTTAAAAAACGAATAGTCGTGGGCGGCAAAAATATTACTGTTAAATTCTTTGTTCGAGCTGAACGACCTGTACAGCAAGAGGTCGAGGCTTAGCTGGTCGTGTTTTGATACAGGGTACCCTAGTGTACCTAAAAGGCTGATTTGGTCGGGGCCCTGGGTGTTATAGTACCTGCGGTAGGCAAATTCAAGGTTAAAATAGCCCTTGGT
>JBDUDE010000364.1:0-1563 GCA_040003105.1 Mucilaginibacter sp.
AATGCATTTGACCAGGTGTTTAATGGCGTATCGCCACATCACCCGGCCAAATCAGCCTTCTATCGCGGGGCATCGCTGCTGGCCGGGCTGGCCGTTCCGGAATTTATCGACCAGTTGGATTGCTGGAAACTCATCGACAGCGTGAATGTTCCAGCTATTTTGAATTACAAGTTTGTTGTGCCCGATTGGAACAGTTGTTTCTTCAATTAATTATTGAAAAGTTTTAACCTGCGCTTTTATTACCGAATCTTTTTGTGCGTTCGTGTATTTTTGATTGAAAATGGCGCTTTCCCAATCGCCGTAGCCAGCATTTGGAATAACAATGTATTTGTTGCCAAATTGCTTTCTTAGCTTTTCGGTCACCTCATTCCTGCTTTGCTGGGTAGACGGGGCATCATACAAAGCATCAAAATCCGGCAGGTTATCACCGCACAGCAGCACAATTTCGTGTGTTTTTAACACTTCAAGCCGGCGCGTTTGTTTGCTCGATTTGATCATTTTTAAAATAAGATGTGTATCGTCGACGTAGGGCAAATGGTATAGCTTAAGGTTTTTTGCTGTCCCTGTGCGTTCATTTTCGTCGCGGTTAGTAATATAGTAAACCGCCACGCCTTTTGACGCTGCGTATTTTAGAAATGATGGTGCACCCGGCACGGTGTCGCAAACGCCTTTTGCTGTCCACTGTTTCCAGGTGGTTATATCAAAATCCTGGTTGTTGATTGCCCTGCCTGCGGTGTAGGGGCTGTTATCGAGCAGGGTTTCATCTATATCGGTAACAATGGCGTAAGGTTTTGTGTGGTGTTTTTTTAACGCAGCATCAAGACGTAGCCGGGCAATGTTATAAGCCTGGAAGCAAAGGGCCTTATATTCGGCTGCGCGCTGCTGGTAAAGTGATGCCCATACTTTGCCATTGTTGGCTATTGAGGCGGGTGCTTGTTGCCCGTTTTGAGCAAAAACAGACCAAAATGACAACATAAATATTCCAAGTAAGGTTGATTTTTTCATAAGATTTAGTTTAACTATTATAAAGATATGATTTCCGGAATCATTTAACTCGTTTTGCCGCGGGTTTTTAAGTTGGCATTGGTATAGATATTGTATTACATTGTACGGTAAATTATTTAGCCGCAGCATGAAAATATATCAGCAAGCATTGCAGTTGAAAGAACGCAGAAGGGGTTTTCACCTTATCACGTCTGAAATTACCCTGGCGCTGCCGCAAATAAGTGATTTAGCTGTGGGCGTTTGCCAGGTATTTATACAACACACATCGGCATCATTAACCATTAATGAAAACGCCGACCCCACCGTGCGGCAGGACTTTGAAATGTACTTTAACAAAACTGTACGCGAAAACGACCCTGATTACCGCCATGATGACGAAGGTCCGGATGACATGCCCGCACACCTGAAAGCGGCTTTGTTGGGAAGTTCGGTAACAATCCCCATACGCAACGGGCGGTTGGCTTTGGGTATATGGCAGGGCATTTATCTTTGCGAGCACCGCAATAATGCTGAGCCGCGCAACCTGGTGGTTACTGCCTGGGGCACCGAAGACCAATC
>JBDUDE010000436.1:0-1560 GCA_040003105.1 Mucilaginibacter sp.
CGTTTTGCTATTCCTTCTTTATCAAGCATTATTCAATTTGAAAATTTGGCGATTTGATGATTTGAAAATTATTGGATTTTGGAACTCGCTATTATCTTGGACAAAACTTTAATTATCGACTTTAATTTGTCGATGAGAGCCTCATTAAAAGGATAAGTTTTAGAGGACTTACATAGCAGCAAAAAATATTCCGTTTCATCTGCTTCTTTAGCTGCGATTTTCAACTTATGGATAAAATCATTCTTACTTTCTGCATTTTGTGCCTCCCTTACATTTGCGCCAATTGAGGTACCCGATTTAAGTATTTGATTAGCGATAACATACTTTCTAACACTTTCTAATTCCTCTGCGAACTCAATTATATCCAAAGCAAATTCAAAAGTCAGATTCACTATTAGGTTTTCCTTATCATTTCTCATCGTTCAATAACATTTAGGTTTTTTAATCATCAATTAATTCTTCCATCTTCAAATCGTCACATCATCAAATTTTCAAATTCTTTTTCTCACTGTTCGCTGTTCAATCCGCTTTTCATAATTAACTCCCTGAAATATCCTGTGCACATAAATCCCCGGCGTATGAATAAAATTTGGATCAAGCTCCCCCGGTTCAACCAATTCCTCAACTTCCGCAATGGTTACCTTGCCTGCCATGGCCATTACCGCATTAAAATTGCGGGCAGTAGCGCGGTATACTAAGTTACCCATTGTATCTCCCTTCCAGGCTTTAACAATGGCGAAATCAGCTTCAAAAGCCATTTCCATTAAATAATCTTTGCCGTTAAAGTTTCGTACCTCTTTGCCTATGGCTACCTCCGTGCCTATGCCAGCGGGGGTAAAAATTGCTGGCATACCGTAACCGGCGGCCATGCACCGGGTTGCGAGTGTCCCTTGAGGTATCAGGTCAACTTCAAGCTCGCCACTTAGCAACTGGCGTTCAAACTCGGCATTTTCGCCCACGTATGATGATATCATCTTTTTAACCTGGCGCTGCTTCAACATCAAGCCAATGCCAAAATCGTCGACACCGGCATTGTTTGAAATGCAGGTAAGGTCTTTAACCCCCTTTTTTACTAATGCTGCTATACAATTTTCGGGCAGGCCGCTCATTCCGAACCCCCCAAGCATTAAGGTCATGCCGTCCTGTATGTCACGCACTGCTTCATCAGCATTGCTAACTGTTTTATTCATGTGTTATAATTGGTGGGGCAAAATTAGTGTTTTTTAGTTCATGGTTAATGGTTCATAGTTCATAACCGAAAAAAAGTATAGCAGCTGCAATTGTATTTATAACACTAACTGCAGCTACCATGAACCATGAACTAATGAAAACAATTCCCCTCCCCAACCGTAATTATCTTTACATCAACAAGCAAACTATGGAATTTAACAACAACAAGCACCTGGATAGTTGGGACGACAATCCAGGCGGGCCGACTGAAAAGCCAAACGCATTCCGTGTTAATGATGATAAAAATTTAACCGAGGAAAACCTAGAGCGGAACTTGTACGGCAAAGCCGAAACCAATATGAAACCGGTTAAGGAAGGCCAGGCCATGGG
>JBDUDE010000294.1:0-5168 GCA_040003105.1 Mucilaginibacter sp.
CTTGTCCGCATAAAAAAAGCTTTAAAAGAAAAACTTAAAAATATTATTTAAACAAACACATATTATGGAAACACTTGATGAAGCCAAAAACCTTTGGCAAAACACCAACCAGCAAACAGGGCAACCGTTGTTAAACAAGGTTGAAGTAGAAAACATTATTAAGCTTCGGATAAAAAAGGAGAAGAAAAATGCCGCCGAATATTTTTGGTTATCGTTTGCATACCAAATCCTGATTTATGCTTTTGGATGTTACGTAATTATTAAATATTGGGGCGATGGCCGGATTACGCTCCTAAGCGCCGCTGGTGTGTTGTTGTACATTCCGCTTACCGTTATCCTGATGCGAAAATTTAAGGCGATGTTTAATTTACCAGCACAGCAAGCTATCAATCTGCAAAGCGATGTAAAAAATCAGTATACATTATTAAGCCAATTTTTCAGTTTCAAAAAACGGTTCGACCTGCTGTCTCTTCCACTTACCTCTGCAATTTTAACAGGTATACTATTCACACTTTATGTACCCGGAGGGGTTGAAACCCACCTGGCGGGGGCTATAATCGCTTGCCTGGGGATGCTGTTAGTTTATGGCGTGGCAGCCAGGTTCGAAAACAAAAAGCACTTTGTACATCCGCTAAACCGGCTCAGGTTTATTTTGGAGGATATTGGGGATTGAACTGATTTCGTCTGCATATTCGATAGGTAGCGTAGCTATGGCCAAAATGTCTCTTCGCAATCCCGTAGGGATTAAATATTGGTAGAAAATGTAAAAAAGATAAGTTCGTGCCGTAGGTACGTAACGCCGCTAACCAAGTCGGCGATGTATCATACCTACGGCACGAAAAAATCCACTATGCTATTTTCTACCAATATTGGGTGCCGATGGCACCATAACGAAGGCTCAAACTTAGGCTGATACCTGCACCAGCGCTTCCTCAACACCCGGCTGCGGCAACTCTTTCCTTCTTGTCCAAAAATAAATGGCTGCTATCACTGCAACAACGGCAAGCACCACACCAAATTCATCAATATAATATTTGGTTTTGCTGTTATATACAGTGAGCGGGGTAAAAATGCTTTGTATAAACAAATTGTGGCTGGCATGCAAGATGGCAGCCGTCCATAAATTACCCGATTTTAGCCGGAACCACGTAAATATAAAGCTGATGCTTATTACCATTATAGCAAAGCAGCTTAAGCCATACCAAGCTGGTGTGCCGCTGTTGTAATCGGCAAAAACCAAAATCGGCACGTGCCATAATGCCCAAACACAGCCAACAAAAAGGGATGTTTTGGTGTAGTTCGATATCTTATAAACTTCGGGCACCAAAAATCCACGCCAGCCAATTTCTTCGCCCAGGCCATGTGCTGTGCTCCCCACCATGCCTATCAGGCCGGTAAAAATAAAGTACAACAACATCACTATGCCGGCGGGCAGGTGTTCCCAGCCAAAAGAAGTGGCTATCTGCTTCACCATCTCGGTATTGTAAAAGCCGCCCCACCCTACGACCCATAATACCAGGTATGCAACAAAGGCATATATCAACGGCACCAAATATGCCCAAAGCATGTAACGCGGGTTTTTCCAGCTCCAGCCCAAATCGGCAATGTTTCTTTTTAATATCCTGCAGGTTAAAAATGCGGAACACGCCGGTGCCCACATCAGCCCCGCTACATATAAGCCAAATCCGCTGCCCAGCTTACCGGTATGGATTATCAGGAAATAATAAATTGAGCTTATGCACAACGTTATCAGCAAAAAAATAGCAATAGCTTTCCGGCTTTGGTTAACAGGCTGTTCCATGTAAAAAGGGTTTTGGGTTGATAATCAATATTATTATAAATGTAAATAAATTCAATTGATAAAACATAAGCCAGGGCTATCATTCGGATTGCAGGGTAAAACGCATCTCAGCGCGATTTTTTTTAATAATAATAGGTGTATGGTTTAAAGTTCAATGTAATAATCTTATAATTTATTATTTGCCTGCCGGTTAATTTTTTAGATTTGAATTCCCTCAGAACCAATTATTATGAAAAACAGGCCATCATCCTACTTTAAATTAGTATCTATTTGCTGTGCTGCCGCTTTGGCAACTACCGAAACAAACGCCCAGCTGATTAGCATAGTAAAGCAAATTGATAACAAACCCCATAACAGCTATTACGTATCAAACAAGGCGCCGCTGACGCCACAATATTTTATTAAGCTGCCGGTAACTGCTATAAAACCTGGCGGCTGGTTAAAAAAACAATTGGAACTACAACGCGATGGCCTTACCGGCAACCTGGGCGAGATTAGCGTATGGCTGTCAAAAACAGACAATGCCTGGGTGAATAAAAGCGGGCACGGTAAATATGGCTGGGAAGAATTGCCTTACTGGCTAAAAGGTTATGGTGATATGGCCTACGTATTACAAGACCCTAAAATGCTGAAAGAAACTAAATTCTGGATTGAGGCAGTGATAAATAATCAACGTTCTAATGGTGATTTCGGACCGCTGAACGAGACCAAGCCCGGCCGCAGGGATTTATGGGGTAATATGCCGATGCTTTGGTGCCTGCAATCGTATTACGAATACAGCAACGACCCGAGGGTGTTAAAATTGATGAAGGCTTATTTTAAATATGAGCTAAGCGTGCCGGATAATTTATTTTTGAAGGATTATTGGGAAAACAGCCGCGGCGGCGATAATTTGATTAGCGTGTACTGGCTATACAATCGCACCGGCGAAAAATGGTTGTTGGATCTGGCTACCAAAATCGACAAAAATACCGCCAACTGGCGCCAGGTAAATAATTTGCCCAACTGGCATAATGTAAACGTTGCCCAATCATTTCGTGAGCCGGCTACCTATTACATGCAAAGCAAAGTGCCTGCCGACCTGCAGGCATCGTACAACGACTTTAAGCTGATACGCAATATCTACGGCCAGGTGCCGGGCGGTATGTTTGGCGCCGACGAAAATGCACGCAAAGGATACGATGACCCGCGCCAGGCGGTTGAAACTTGCGGCATGGTTGAACAGATGACCTCGGATGAGTTCCTGCTGCAATCTACAGGCGACACTTTTTGGGCCGATAACTGCGAGGATGTGGCCTTTAATACTTTCCCCGCAGCCTTTATGCCCGATTACCGCGGTCTTCGTTATTTAACTGCGCCAAACATGGTGCTAAGTGACAGCAAGAATCACGCACCGGGCATCGATAATGATGGCCCGTTTTTGAACATGAACCCCTTCAGCAGCCGTTGCTGCCAGCATAACCATGCGGCAGGCTGGGTTTATTACGCTGAAAATAGTTGGATGGCTACGCCGGATAACGGACTGGCCGCGCAGTTATATTCGCAGGGGGCAGTTACCGCAAAGGCGGGCAATGGGCAAAAGGTTACTATTGCCACTACCACCAAATACCCTTTTAGCGATGTGGTAGAATTTATGGTAAATACCGCAGCACCTAACAAATTCCCATTATATTTAAGGTTACCGGAATGGTGCAGTAACCCGGATATCAAACTAAATGGCGGCGAATTGAAACTCGATGCCGGCAGCAGCGGCTATATTAAACTAAACAGGACCTGGAAAAACGGCGACCGCATTACCCTGCACCTGCCGATGAACATAACAACCCGCGAATGGGAGAAAAACAAAAACAGCGTAAGTGTTAACTACGGCCCGCTCACTTTCTCGTTAAAAATCGACGAAAAGTATGTTAAAAACACCAACAGCAAAGAAACCGCCGTTGCCGATGCCAAGTGGCAGGAAAGTGCCGACCCAACCAAATGGCCCACTTTCGAAATTTACCCTGCATCAGCCTGGAACTATGGTTTGCTGCTGAATAAAACAAATCCTGCTGAATCGTTTACAGTTGAAAAAGGCGCCTGGCCAAAGGATAATAACCCGTTCACCAATACTAACGCGCCTATTACGTTGAAAGCAAAAGGAAAACAACTACCGGATTGGAAGATTGACCAGTACGGCCTTTGCGGCTTATTGCCGGTTAGCCCGGTTAAAACGGCTGAACCTCAAACCAACCTTACGCTGGTGCCTATGGGTGGGGCGAGGCTGAGAATATCGGCGTTCCCGGTTGCGGAGTAGGTGGCTAAAAATAATGAGGCTGCCTCAAAAGGGGCAGCTTCATTTAAATTTAGTTAATAAAGTGCTATTTTGATCTGCGGATGTAGATGTTGCCATTCATGTTTTTCATCATCATTTGGGGGCCACCGCCGTTGATTTTGCCGTACACCCAATCCTCAATTTTCAGGCTGTACATGGCGCCTTTGCCACCGTTTTTCTGGGTTACGGTTGGTTTATGCTGTTCGGCAACCACATCAAAATCGGTAAAAATATCACCGCGGTCTGATTTTAGCTTCACATCCGCTTTCAACGTTGCCGGAAAGGTTACATCAACATTGCCGTTAAGCGTAGTGAACGCCATTGCAGCTTTAGCGTCGATGCTCTTAAACATTACCACAACATTGCCGTTAACCGTATTGGCAACTACTGAACCCGATACGCTGGTTAGCTTAATGCCGCCGTTAACGTTAGTTATTTCAAGCTCACCGTTTATGTTGCTGGCTACAATCTCTCCGTCGTTTACGGTACCAAGCTTTAATGTAACATCATTTTGAGGTATTTTTAATACCAGGTTGGTGGCTTTTCCGGCCTGGCCCTGTATGGTTACTTTATTATTGTTTTCTTCGGCCTGGATGTCGGCCCTGCCGCCTGTCGATAGGGAGTGCATGCCATCGTGGGTCCGTATACGGGGCTTATGGTCTTTATCTTTGTCCTGTATCTCAATAATTATATCCTTGCCTTCGTAGCCGGTTACGGTAATTGAGCCGTCAACCAGGCCTACACTTATCTTATAAGGCTTACCTGGCTGACTAAGCGGCACTGTTAACTGCTGCTTTTCGAGTGTCTGCGCCCAAAGGGCAGTATTTATAAGCATCGCTGCTGCCAATGCTATGGTTATCTTAATCGTTTTCATCATGTCTATTTTTGTTCCTTAATATAAATATTTCCGTTTAATGTTTCGAATTTGAAAGTTTTGCCCCCGGCGCCAAAGCGTACATCGGATGCCTTGCTCAATTTGTAAGTGGTGCCGCTTTTGCCGTGCGCTTCTGTTTTAGTTACCCGCGATGGCAGTATTTGTGTATTCGGGAAGTCGGT
>JBDUDE010000142.1:0-5161 GCA_040003105.1 Mucilaginibacter sp.
ATGGAAAAGGTTACGAGGAGCAGGATTAGGCAGGTAGCGTGTTTTAGGGTGGTTTTCATGGGTGGCGGTTTATATAGATAGCTAAATTATGGGTTTTTTTGCGGAAATAAAAGAGGTTAACTTGGGTGTTAAATATCCGGTAGCGCCGCTGCATGGCTTTAACCCTTTGCACAGACACTGCCCAAACTGTCGCGCCCGTTTAAAAACGATAAAACTAATTTGCGAATTGAGAAAGAACACGAATTATCGCTAATTGGGCGAATTTCACGAATTAAATAAGCTGTTTTAAATTCGTGAAATTCAATTTATCGGTGATAATTAGGGTTTATTCAACTTATAAAACATTTAAGGACTTAAATTTAAACAGCCTCTTAAATCCCTATTTTTCTTAAACTACCTTATTTTTTTTAACCACCGGATTGTGTCTCTTTGAGCATTAATTATAGAACACGTTTTTGCGTGCCACTACTAATGCATCAACTGTTATTATAAAATAGAAAAACTGCTACCATCTATATGAAAACAAAAAACCTGATCGCTTTTGCAGCCGGCTTGCCCGGATAGCTGTTTGCGGCAGCTATTTAATTTCAATTGCATTGTACTGCTCTTTTATAAGCGCTAACAAAGCTTAGGGTATGCCACTGCATTTGAAAAATATGGGCGCAATGTAAAAGTTTAGGGGCAAAGGGTGGCCGGGTTTCGGCCTGGCTATCCCTTTATTGTATTTAAGATGAAGTCTTACATTAATTCCCCTCTTGAAAGGGGGGGCGCCGGACTGTGTAGTGGCAGGGGTGTGTTCGCTGCCATGCAATAGCGTAAAAGCATGGCGCAGAGAGCACACCCCTCCACCCCTCTCAAGAGGGGAACCGCACAGGCCGGCTTTTTAAATATAATTTACAAACATCTACCTATGAACAACACATCAATTTCTACACGTTTAACAAAAAAGTACAAAGTAAAATTTCCGTTTGTGGCCGCCGGTATGGCCTTTGTAGGCAGCACGCCAGACCTGGCCATTGCTGTTTGCGAGGCCGGGGGCATTGGCTCCATCGGTGTGGGCATTTTGCCGCCCGAAGCTATTGGCCCGCTGGTGGGCCAGGTGAAGAAGGCCACCAAACATCCTTTCCATGTAAATTTTGTAACCCTATTTGCCACCGAAGAACACATTAAGGCCTGCATTGATGCAAAAGTGCCCATTGTATCCTTCCACTTCGGGCATCCGCCAAAACACTTTATCGACTTGCTGCACCAGGCCAAAATAGACGTATGGGAGCAGGTTGGCTCGGTTGAAAGCGCCCAAAAAGCGATTGCCGATGGTATTGACCTAATTATAGCCCAAGGCACGGAGGCAGGAGGGCATAACTTTAGCACGCTGCCCAGTTTTGTGCTGGTACCGCAAGTTGTGGCCGCTGTAAAACCTGTAATGGTATTGGCTTCGGGCGGGGTTACCACCGGCAGCCAAATTGCCGCGACCTTATGCCTTGGTGCTGATGGCGTATGGGTAGGCACCCGCCTGGTGGCCAGCAACGAGGCTTTTGCGCACCCGGTTTACAAAACCAGGCTCACCACCGAAGACGGAACTGACACCACACTTACCCATATCTTCGGGCCGGAAATGCCGAACTTTAACCCCGTACGCGCCATTAAAAATGAGATTGTAACGGAATTTATCGGCAAGGAAGACACTGTGCCTACCGATACATCAAACGAGCCGATTATCGGCAAAACCGAATTTTTTGGACAGGAAATTATTTTAAGGCGATTTAACAGCTTCCCGCCCGTTGCCACTACCGAAGGTGATTTTGAAGAGATGCTGCTGGCAGCAGGCCAGGGTGTTGGCATGGTACATACAATTAAGCCGGTTAAGGATATTGTTAATGCCATGATGAGCGAGGCGGTCAGTACACTTTCCGGGCTTCATAATAACTGCAATTAAATAACAGGCGATGTCATTCATGAATAATAAGGATTACATCCTGAAGGAGATTTCGTCGGAACCGGAACTGGAGCTTTTTTTGAGGTTCAGGTACAGGGGCTTTAGCAATTCGACGGCGGGGCATGTTTTAACCGAAAACAGCAGCGCGATAGACATAAATTATTACGACCGGAAATCGCGGCATTATGCAATTTATACAGAGCAGAACAGGAAAGCTGTGCCGGTTGGTTATTTCAGGATTGTTTTGGAAGAACCAACCAAAGCGGCCGAATGGGTTAGTAATATTTCGGCAAGGGCAGGGCTAACCCGGCTTACGGAACAGCCGCAGCAATTTACGTTCCCGTTTTCGGGTATTTACCCCGATACGGGTTTGGAGCAGGAATTTTATGCAAGGAAAACTCCATGCGAAAAAGCAGGAGAAGTTAGCCGCTTCGTTATTTGTGAAAGCGAGCGCTCGGTGAGGTTATCGCTGCAAATAATAAAGAGCGCTTTTGCCATCGCATTGCTGCACATTCAGCACGCATTTGTATTATGCCGCAACGACCACTCAAAGGCGTATATGAAATTCGGGTTTATGCAATGCCCCGGCTCATCCACCTTCACCATCGATTCGATAGAAAGCCGGAAAGCAGGGATACTGCTTTATTGTGGTACCGGCCATGTAACCAACGAATTAAAAACGAGGTTTAAAATAATGCAGCAGCAGTTCCTGAAGAACAGGTGCCTGGCATTAAATTTATGAAGAAACAGGCCGGCGCTATGCATCACAGGGGCCTCCCGGCAGCTATATGTCTGAACCATGATTCGCTTGATTAAAGGATTTTCTGATGTCTGTCCGCTTGCTTAGCATCCTTCCATCCGGAAACCAAGTGAATCATGGTTCAGACAAAGTAGCAGACCATCAAATTTTAAATCCCTAAAATCGAGCAAATCCCGGTCTTATTTTAACAATGCTTCGCAAGTTGGTAATTTAACGGTATAATTGTTTAGACGCTTAAGCGTCGCAGTGAACCAGTTATCCGCCAATCATGAAAATTAAAATTTTCGCCTGCCTTACCATCGGCACATTTGTGCTGGCGTTTAGCAACGCTAGTGCGCAAACCCAAAGTAATCAGGCCCTTGATGCCAAAATATCAGGCATCATCAAAAAACTAACCCTCGAAGAAAAAATATCAATGCTGCATGCCAACAGCATATTCGGCACGGCCGGTGTGCCGCGACTGGGCATACCTGGTTTGATGACAGATGATGGTCCGCTGGGTGTGCGCGAAGATTTAAAAGAGGGCTGGGGCTCGGCCAATTTAACCACCGATTCGGCTACGTTTTTTCCGAATGGGTCGGCGCTGGCAGCTACCTGGAATCCCGGGCTGGCTTACCGCTACGGGCATGATATGGGCGAAGAGGCCCGCTGGCGCAAAAAATGGATAATGCTGGTGCCGGCATTTAACATTGCCCGTACGCCGCTTTGCGGCCGCACGTATGAATATTATTCGGAGGACCCGTTTTTGAATTCACGGTTGGCGGTGCACGCGGTTAACGGGATACAACGCCAGGGAATAGCAGCTTGTGTAAAGCATTTTGCGGCCAATAACCAGGAGGTAGAGCGCGGCCGGGTAAGCGTTGAATTGGATGAGCGCACCCTGCGCGAAATATACCTGCCCGCATTTAAAGCGACAGTAACCGAGGCAAATGCCTGGACGATTATGTCGGCTTACAACAAAATACGGGGCGTTTTTTGTTCCGAAAGCCCTTACCTGCTTAACTCCATATTAAAAGGCGAGTGGAAATTTAAAGGCATCGTAATAAGCGATTGGGGCGGCACGCACAGCACCGTAAATGCCGCTAATAACGGCATGGATCTGGAGATGGGCAGCGGTGGCAACTATGATAGGTACTTTTTTGCCCGGCCACTACTAGATTCGGTAAAAGCAGGCAAAGTAAGCGTGAAAGTGATTGACGAAAAGGTGCACCGCATTTTGTGGGTAATGTACCATACGGTAATGGCCACCAACCCGCCCACGGGACAAATAAATACCCCGGCCCACAGCAAAACAGCATATGATATTGCAGCAGAATCAATAGTACTTTTAAAAAATGAGCAACACCTACTGCCGCTAAATACAAGCACCCTTAAAAGCATTGCCGTAATTGGTGATAACGCTACCGAAACCTTCCACCTGGGTGGTTTTGGGGCAGGCGTTAAGGCGAGGTATGAGGTTACTGCTTTGGCGGGGCTGCGAAACAGGCTCGGTAAAGGGATAACCATCAATTATGCACAAGGCTATTCCGGCGTTTACAAACCGCAGCCCCGCGATACCAGCAACAAGTACAACAAGCCTGATTCGGCCTTGGTTGCACAGGCAGTTGCTGCGGCAAAAAAATCAGACATGGCAATTGTGTTCATCGGCGGCAACCGTGAGTGGGAAAGTGAAGGCCGCGACCGCAAGGATTTAACCCTGCCTTTTGGCGAACAGCAACTGGTTGATGCTGTAACTGCCGCTAATGCCAATACCATTGTGGTTGTAGTTGCCGGTGCACCGTACGACCTTGGTAAAATAAAAAAGAACAACAGCACCATCGTGTGGTCGTGGTATAACGGCTCAGAAAATGGGAATGCTTTGGCAGGTGTGCTTTTGGGTAAAGTAAACCCATCAGGCAGGTTGCCGTTTACCTTTCCGAATGAATTGAAGGATTCCCCTGCACACGCCCTGGACGCATACCCTGGCACCGACCTGAAAGTGGAATACAAAGAAGGTATTTTAGTAGGCTACCGCTGGTTCGATACCAAAAAAATTGAGCCGATGTATTGCTTCGGCTACGGCCTGTCGTACACCGATTATAAATACGGAGCCCTGCATACCGGCAAAGCAACTTACACCAAAGCCGAGAATATTACCGCCACCATAAAAGTAACAAACACCGGCAAATATGCCGGTAAGGAAACCGTACAGCTATACATCAGCAAACCAAATTCAACCGTTGAACGGGCTGATAAAGAACTAAAAGCATTTAAAAAGGTGAGTATTGCCGCCGGGCAAACAGCCAATGTAACCCTGAGTATCCCGGTTAAGGATTTGGCTTATTTTGATAATAAAACCAATAAATGGATAGTTGAGCCGGGTAAGTATACCTTGCTTGCGGGCGCTTCGTCAAGGGATATTAAGGGGAGGGTTAGTGTGGTGGTGAAGTAAGCATGGTGAGTTAGTTTTTAGCTATCGTCATTGC
>JBDUDE010000113.1:0-5150 GCA_040003105.1 Mucilaginibacter sp.
AGGTTATCGCGTTTGTCCAGCTTTAAAATACTCTGGTTATTTTTAAAGCCTTCCAGCAATTGCTCCAATATTTCGTGTTCCGATGTATTATTCAAATCAGCCGGAACTCCCTCAACTACCACCGTGTTTTTGCCAAATTCGCGAATGTCGAAACCAAGCGCACGAATATCGGGTAAAAGTTCTTTCAATAGCTCAAAATCGCTGCTGTTTAATGTAACCGACTCGGGGAACAAACTTTGCTGGCTTACTCCTGAGTGGTTTTGCAATTGCTGTAAAAAGCGCTCGTACAATATCCGTTCGTGCGCCGCCTGCTGGTTTATCAGCATAAAGCCCGATTTTATCTGCGACAGGATAAACCTGTTTTGCAGCTGGAACAATTGCCGTTCGCTTGGCTTGTTTAGTTCCTGCTCATCAACAGCAATGCTTTTCTCCTCGTAAACCTGCTGCTGTATATTAACATCCTTTTTGCTGATTTCGTACAGCGTGTCCCAGTTTGATGGTATGGGCGAGCTGCGGTAATCGCCGCCGCCCCTGTAAACAGGGGTTTCACGTTCCACATGCCTGTCGTTATTAAAAGGGTTATAGTCAGGGTTAAAGCTGATGGTTGGCGGCACAATTTCCTCAATCGGTATCGGCGTTACCAAATGCTCAATGCTGTTTTCCTGGTCAAAATCAAGGCTGGGCGTAATGTTATATCTGCCTAGCGAGCGTTTTACCGCCGACCGGATAATGGCATAAATAGTTTGCTCATCCTGGTATTTTATCTCCGTTTTTGTAGGGTGAACGTTGATGTCGATTTTTGATGGGTCGATATCGATAAACAGCACATACAGCGGGAAGGTATCCTCTGGCAGCAGTTCCTTAAAGGCCATCAGCACAGCGTGATTTAAATAGGCATCCTTTATAAAACGGCTGTTTACAAAAAAGAACTGTTCGCCGCGGGTGCGTTTGGCATATTCTGGCTTGCCCACAAAGCCGCGCAGGTTAATTACGCTGGTGTCTTCCTCCACAGGCACCAGCCGTTCATTATAGTTATTACCGAACAAATGGATAATACGCTGTTTTAACGTTGTGCCCGGCAAATGGTAAACCTCCTGCCCGTTATGGTGCAGCGTAAAAAATATCTCCGGGTGCGCCAACGCCACCCGCTGCAGCTCGTCGATGATGTAACGCATCTCCACCGGGTTGCTCTTTAAAAAGTTGCGCCGCGCCGGGGTGTTGTAGAATAAATTTTTGATGCAAATAGAGGTGCCGGTATTTGCCGAGCAAGCCTCCTGGCTCAAAACTTCCGAACCCTCAATGATAATGCAGGTACCCAACTCGTCTTCATGACGACGGGTTTTCAGCTCAACCTGGGCAATAGCGGCAATAGATGCCATGGCCTCGCCCCTGAAACCCATGGTGCGGATGGCAAATAAATCCTCGGCTTTGCGTATTTTCGAAGTGGCATGGCGCTCAAAACACATGCGGGCGTCGGTAACGCTCATACCTGCGCCGTTATCAATCACCTGGATCAATGATTTCCCCGCATCTTTAACAATCAGCTGTATTTTATCGGCCCCTGCATCTATTGCGTTCTCTATAAGCTCTTTTACGGCAGATGCCGGCCTTTGTACCACTTCGCCTGCGGCTATCTGGTTGGCAACGGAATCTGGTAAAAGCTGTATAATGTCTGGCATTTTTTAATAATTCCCTTCAATTCGTTTTCGGCGCTAAATTAAATATTTGACGGGATAGTTTGGGGGTTGATGATGGATAGTTTTTAGGGAGGGATCTTTGCGCTTTGCCACAGGCCTGCGGCCTGTACTTATGAGTGTCGACGAAAGGAAGGAGCCCTTAGATTTTCTTCCATCTCGAAAGTCAGGGTACTCCGGTATTCAATTCAGCCCTAATTCATCAGCACAGGTCGCATGCCTGCGCTAAAAACAATTGCCCTGTCGGTGTGACGAATATTATCATCCCAACAGATCCCTCAACTCATTGCACATAACATAAATCTCCTCTTCAGTATTATAATAATGCACCGATGCCCTCACCACGTTCATTAAATTATTTTTATCCATAAAATAAAACGTTGATATGGCTTTACCAACCGATACATTAATATATTTTTCGGCGAGGTGATGTTTTACCTGCACAGCGTCAAACCCATTTACTGTAAAAGTCACAATTCCGCATTGTTCGGCGCCAAAATCGTGTATAGTTATCCCATCAATACCGGCAAGCTTACTACGCAGTGTAGTCGCCAATAATTGCACACGCCGCCATATCCGGTCAACCCCAATGTTTAAGGCGTATTCAGCGGCTTTACCCAAACCAAGCGTAAGCGCCCGGTTCTTTTCGTAAAGCTCAAACCTGCGTGCGTCGTTCCGTAAGTTAAACCCGGCTAGCCTCACATCCGGTGCGCTAAAGCCATCCATAAATAATGGTTTCAGTTTGTCCTGTATCCCTTTTTTCACAAATAAAAACCCGGTCCCCCTTGGCGCACGCAGGTATTTACGCCCGGTTACCGACAGCATATCGCAACCAATTTCTTTAACATCAACGGGTAGCTGTCCCGCACTCTGGCAGGCGTCAACCAAGTACAGGATATTGTGTTTGCGGGCTATTTTACCTATTTCAACAATGGGTATCATCCCACCGGTGGTCGAGGCGATATGCGTCACAGCTATCAATTTTGTTTTGGGCGATATGGCATTTTCCAGTTCAGTGAGCGAAAAATTGCCCTGTTCGTCGTTAGGGATAAGCTTGATTTTAATTCCATTATTTTTTTCGGCGTTTAAGAAGCCAATGATGTTGGTTACATACTCCATTTCGCAGGTAATAACTTCGTCGCCGGCTTTAAAGCCGATACCGTTAAAAGCGATACACCAGGCGGTGCTGGCATTTTCAACTATAGCAATTTCATCCTGTCCGGCATTTATTAAACGGGCAATCAGGTTGTAGGTATTTGCCAACTGCTCCCGGTATTTATATTCTGTTTCGTAACCGCCGGATAAAGCTTCTTCTTTCAGATAGTTTACAACGGTATCAACAACCACATCGGGCGGCAACGACGCGCCGGCATTGTTAAAATGTATAATATTTGTAGTTCCTTCGGTTTCCAATCTTAGCTGATTAAGCTCCTGTTCGCTTATTAGTGTTGCATCCATTGCGGGTTGATTTAAATACTATGTAAAATAAACGCATTCAATCATACTAAAACAGATGCAGTTTTATTATTTCAAAGCATAACAGATTGACAAAATGAGTCCCGAACAGCGCATTCAACAGCTATTTTACACAGGGAAACAACAAAATCTCAAAAAAAACATAGTAAAGCATTGTACATTGTATAACTATGTATTATATTTGTGGCATGAATACTGAATTTGTGCAGAACTGGTTTTCCCAGGTAAAGAAGGGGACGCTATCCTACATCATCCTGATTATTCTTGATGGAAAGGAATATTATGGCTATGAGCTGGTGCAGGAAATAAAAATTCATACCACGCTGGAGGTTGCCGAGGGAACTTTATACCCTTTGCTAAATCGCCTGAAAACCGAGGGTATCGTCGATTCCAAGTGGGTTGAGCAGGAATCGGGCATACCGCGCAAGTATTATACCTTAACCGGTAGCGGCAAAGCTACATTAACCGAAATGAAAAAAATCTGGTCTGCCCTTGGCTCCGCCATACACAAAATTGAAAAATGAAAAGAATAATTTTTACAAACCCAACCGCACAAAAACTATACGACGACTACTTCGCCCGTGTAACCCGATGTGTAAGCATCCTGTCGCCCGACGACCAGCAGGAACTGCAGATGGAGCTGAACAGCCATGTGTATGAAGCCACCCACAGCGGCATTGCCGGCAACGAAGTTGATATACTGGTTGATGCGCTTGATAAATTAGGGGCACCCGAAGTTGTACTGCAACCTGCCGTGGCTTACAAAAAAGTACAGCAGGCCGGCAGGTCGTTCAATCCCAAACATATTTTGCAGGCGCTGTACCTTAACATTGCCAATGGTGCCGGGTTTTTTGTAATAGGCATTATTTATTTGCTGATACTGGCTTTTGGCTCGCTGGTTGTTATTAAGCTGGTTTCACCTACCCACACGGGTTTCTTCCTGCAAAACGGGCACTGGTTTGCGTTTGGCTACACCAGTGATTTACCCGACGGGCTTATCGAATTGCTGGGCAACTGGTTTATTGCGGTAGTAATTTTAATAATGGGCCTATTTTACTTTTTGAACACCCTTATGTTCCGTTTACTGAAAAAGCGATAGCTTTTCCAGCTACCAATACATAGCAATGCTATGTACATAATTATTTATAAACTTTTTTAAAAAATATAATCATGAACACTACATCAAAACAAACACAACACCCGCTCTCCAAAGTAAAAACCGTTTTATTCACCGTGGCCTGCATTGCTATATTTATAGCGGTAGCCGTTATTTGCGGTGCGTTCACTGCATGGATGCCAAACAACACCGCCCGGATTGCGATAAGAGAAGTGCTGCTGAGAACGCCGCTAACTATTTTCGCGTTGCACTTTTTTGCGCGCAAGGTTATCAAAACCTACAATCCCTTGGTTATTTATGGCAAACTGGTATTTATAAAAATAATAAAATGGACGGCAATCGCCCTTATTCTACCCCTTTCGGTTGGAGTATTTTATTACTTGTTCCATTTCATGGTTCCTTTTGCGCAAAGCATACCGTTAACCAATGTGGATAAGCTGGGACTGCTTATAAAATGGCTGGCCATATCAATAGCAGCAGGCATAACCGAGGAGGTATTATTTCGCGGGCATTTATATATGATTATCAGCAGCCGCTGCTCAAAACTGCAATCCATATTTTTAACGTCGTTAATTTTCGGCATCGTGCATATCGCCATGTTACCCGTAATTACTCCGCTTGATATAGTTATTGTGGTTATAGGCGGTATTATAGCTGGCACCATGTTTTCGCTTATTTGCCAATACACAAAATCGGTTTGGTATGCGGCTATTGTGCATGTGGTTTGGGATATCTTTTTCATAGGCAAGATAACCGCCGTTGCCGCAACACAAGCCGTGGCCAACGGGACTATATTCCCATTTAAAATGGCAACCCATAACTTGTTGATTGCAGGCGGCAATTTTGGAATAGAAGCCACGCTG